>NZ_JBXAST010000011.1:48755-80831 GCF_058809645.1 Azospira sp. MPR-E4
AACCCCGGAAAAAAATCCGGGAAAAAAAAAACGCGGCTCCGCGGAGCCGCTTTTTTTTTTGATGCTTGTCCGGGATCAGGCCGACTGGTGGGTCATCAGCTTTTTCAGGCCCGGGATGTCCAGAATGCGGATGTGCTTTTGCTGCACGGCGATCAGACCTTCTTCCTGGAAGCGGGAGAAGGCGCGGGAAACGGTTTCCAGCTTGAGGCCCAGGTAGCTGCCGATTTCTTCCCGGGTCATGCGCAGGTAGAACTCGGCGTGGGAATAGCCGCGGGCGGTGAAGCGCTGGGAGAGATTGAGGAGGAAGGCGGCCAGCCGTTCTTCCGCCCGCATGGTGCCGAGCAGCATCATGACCCCGTGGTCGCGCACGATCTCCCGGCTCATCACCTTGTGGAAGTGGTGCTGCAGGGCCACGATCTCCCGGGACAGGCCTTCCAGGCGGGGGAAGGGGATGATGCAGACTTCGCTGTCTTCCAGGGCCACCGCGTTACAGGAATGGTGTTCGGTGCTGATGCCGTCCAGGCCCAGCAGCTCGCCGGCCATCTGGAAGCCGGTGACCTGGTCGCGGCCGTCTTCCAGCAGCACGTCGGTCTTGAAGAAACCGGCGCGGATGGCGTAGATGGATTCGAAGGCCTCCCCGGCCCGGTACAGGTGGTCACCGCGCTTGATCTTGCGGCGGGTGCTGACCAGTTCGTCCAGCTTGGACATCTCGGTCTCGTTGAGACCGTAGGGAAGACACAGTTCTTGCAGGTTACAGTTCGAGCAGGCGGTCTTGATGACCGACAGGGTAATTTCTTGGGCGCTGGTCTTCTTCAACGGCATGCTGTTCCTCGCTGGGCCAAGGGCGTTCGGATGGTGGTAACCTGCGCCGGAAGGCCCTTTGGAAGCCTTTGATCCAGGTCAACGTGCCCCAGTTCCTGCACCACGATAATAAGCCGCACCTAATGTGTGGTTCTGCAACGACTGTTTTTCAATGACATTTACCGCCAACAACCTGGTTTTCGATCCCCAGATCATCCGCCGCTTCGACGTCAATGGACCGCGCTACACGTCCTATCCGACGGCTGACCGTTTTGTCGAAGCCTTCGATGCCGAGGCCCTGAAGCTGTGGTTGGGCAAACGCAACATCGGCGGTATCAGCCGACCGCTGTCATTATACTTCCACATCCCCTTCTGTAACACCATCTGCTACTACTGCGCCTGTAACAAGATCATCACCAAGGATCATGGCCGCAGCGCCAAGTACATCAAGTACCTGGGCAAGGAGATGGCCCTGCAGGCCGAGTACCTGCTGGACGGGGATCGGGAAGTCTCCCAGTTGCACTGGGGCGGCGGCACGCCCACCTTCCTCTCCCATGAGGAAATGCACCAGCTGATGGACCTCACCCACCGCCATTTCAAGCTGGTGGATGGGGCCGAGATTTCCATCGAAGTGGATCCGCGCAAGGTGGACCGGCCCACCGTGGCCCTGCTCGGCGAGTTGGGCTTCAACCGCATGAGCCTGGGCGTCCAGGATTTCGACGAGCGGGTGCAGCAGGCCATCAATCGCATCCAGACCGAGGAAGAAACCTTCACGGTGATGGACCAGGCGCGCAAGAGCGGCTTCAAGTCCATCAGCGTGGACCTCATCTACGGCCTGCCCCACCAGACGGTGATGGGCTTCAACCGCACCCTGGAGCGGGTCCTGGCCATGGACCCGGAGCGCCTCTCCATCTACAACTATGCGCACCTGCCGGGCCTCTTCAAGCCCCAGCGGCGCATCAACGAGAGCGACCTGCCCAACGCCGACACGCGCCTGCAGCTGCTCTCCCTGGCCATCAAGAAGCTGACCGATGCCGGCTACGTCTTCATCGGCATGGACCACTTCGCCAAGCCGGACGACGAACTGGCCGTGGCCCAGCGCCAGGGCCGGCTGCACCGCAATTTCCAGGGCTACTCCACCCATGCGGACTGCGACATGCTGTCCTTCGGCATTTCCTCCATCGCCAAGGTGGGGCCCACCTACAGCCAGAACTACCGCACCCTGGACGAGTACTACGACCGCCTGGACGCCGGCGTGCTGCCGGTGCTGCGGGGCATCGAGCTGACCGCCGACGACCTGCTGCGCCGTTCCATCATCCAGGCCCTGATGTGCCATTTCGAAATCTCCACCGAGTCCATCGAAATCGCCCACCTGATCGACTTCAAGAAGTACTTCGCCGCCGAGCTGGAGGACCTGAAGGAACTGGAGCGGGGCGGTCTGGTGAAGGTGGACGACAAATGGATCACCGTGCTGCCCCCGGGACGTCTCCTGGTGCGGGCCATCTCCATGGTGTTCGACAAATATCTGCGCGCCGATCGGCAGCGCACCCGTTACAGCAAGGTCATCTGACCGGGCTACGGGATACCGCGTTTAACTTGAGGCAAGCCTCAGGGGGGAAAAGCCGGGCGCTGGGGGAAACCCCAGTGCCCGGTATAATTTTGGCCATGGCCTTTTTCACTTTCCGCACGGCGCTCCCACGTGGCTGACTCCTTCCTGCCCACCCTGCTTTCCGTCCTCCTCGTCGGCTTTCTCGGCGGCACCCACTGCATTGGCATGTGCGGCGGCATCGTCGGCGCCCTGTCCCTGGGGCAGGCCGGAGGCAGCCGCTGGTCCCTGCATCTGGCCTACAACCTGGGGCGCATTGCCAGCTACGGCCTGGCTGGCCTCCTGGCGGGGGCCGTCGGCGCGGCCGGCGCCCACCTGGGGGAGCAATGGTCCCTGCGCCTGGTGCTCTACGTGCTGGCCAACCTGATGCTGGTGGCCCTGGGCCTCTATCTGCTCGGCGCCACCCAGGCCCTGGCGTGGACCGAGCGGGCAGGCCAGGGCCTGTGGCGCCGTCTGCAGCCCTTTTCCAAACGTTTTCTGCCCGCCCGCAGCCCGGCCCAGGCCTTTCCCCTGGGCTTGCTGTGGGGCTGGCTGCCCTGCGGTCTGGTATACAGTGTGCTGACCACCGCCCTGGTGAGCGGCAGCGCCGCCCGGGGCGGCGCGGTGATGCTGGCCTTCGGCCTGGGCACCCTGCCCAATCTGCTGCTGGCCGGCCTCCTGGCGGCGCGGCTGAAGGATTTCGTGCGGCGCCCCTGGGTGCGCGGCATCGCCGGGCTGAGCGTGCTCGGCTTCGGCCTGTGGGGCCTGCTGGGCGCCTGGCGCCTGGCCCATAACATCTAGAAATGCTGAGGAGCAGACGATGCTGAATTTCCTGCTGGCGGTCGATGGTTCCGCTTGTTCCCTGCGGGCCGTGGATCACCTGATTTCCCGCCTCTCCTGGTACCGGGAAGTGCCGACGGTGCACCTGCTCTACGTGCATCCGCCCATTCCCGACGGCCGGGTGCAGCGCCACCTGGGCCACGAAACCCTGGAGCGCTACTACCGGGAGGACAGCGTGGAACGCCTGGAGGCGGCCGAGGCCAAGCTCAAGGCCGCCGGGGTGGCCTACCAGCGGCACATCCACGTGGGCCAGCCGGGGGCCGTCATCGCCCATCAGGCCGCCGAACTGGGGGCCGACCTGGTGCTGCTCGGCAGCCACGGCTGGAGCGCCATCGCCGGGGCCGTCATGGGCTCGGTGGCCACCCGGGTGGTGCATGAAACCACGGTGCCCGTCCTGCTGGTGAAATAGGCGGCAGGCCGTCTGCCAGCGCAGCCGGCCTGATCCCCGGCATGAGCGGGCGGGGAGGAGGTCTGCGTCCATCCCCGCGCAACGAAGAAACCCCTGGCCGTGCCGGCGGTCTGTAACCATGGGGTTTGAGCCCCTCTGTTACTGGCGGCTAAGGGCGCCTGCGCCCATAATTAGCCATTGCTAATGTTTCTTGCCGAGTTGCCCGTGTCCCAGTCCTCTGCCGCTCCTTCATCCTCCCGCCTCGACCTGCCTATTGCTGGCATGACCTGCGCCGCCTGTTCGGCCCGTATCGAGAAAGTGCTGAACCGCCTGCCCGGCGTGGAAGCCAGCGTCAATCTGGCGGCGGAGCGGGCCAGCGTCGCCTTGAGCGGCGAGGAAACCACGCCCCAGAAGGTGGTGGAAGCCATCGAGAAGGCCGGCTTTTCCGTGCCGCCGGCCACGGTGGAACTGGAACTCACGGGCATGACCTGCGCCGCCTGTGCGGCCCGCATCGAGAAGGTGCTGAACCGCCTGCCCGGCGTGGAAGGGGCGGTGAACCTGGCCGCCGAGCGGGCCCGCATCCGCTACGTGCCGGGTCTGGCGGATACGGCCCGGCTGATCAGCGCCGTGGAAAAGGCCGGCTTCGGCGCCCGGGTGGCCAGCGATACCACCCGGGAAGAGGAAAAGGCCCGCAAGGCCGCTCTCTACGCCGCCGAGAAACGGCGCTTCTTCATCGCAGCCCTGCTCACCCTGCCCCTGGTGGCCCAGATGGTCACCATGTTCGGCCCGGCGCCGGAACATGGCCACAGCGATCTGCTGCCCCGCTGGCTGCAGCTGCTGCTGGCCACCCCGGTGCAGTTCTGGATCGGCTGGCGCTTCTACGACGGCGCCTACAAGGCCCTGCGCGGCGGTGGCGCCAACATGGATGTGCTGGTGGCCCTGGGCACCACCATGGCCTACGTCTTTTCCCTGGTGGTGACCCTCCTCGGGCTGGAGCACCAGCACGTCTATTTCGAGGCTTCCGCCGCCGTCATCACCCTGGTGCTGCTGGGCAAGCTGCTGGAGGCCCGGGCCAAGGCCAAGACCACTGCCGCCCTGGAAGCACTGGTGCGCCTGCAGCCCAAGACCGCCCGGGTCGAACGCCATGGTGAACTGGTGGAGCTGGACGTGGCCCTGCTCATTCCCGGCGACGTCTTCATCGTCCGCCCCGGCGAAGCGGTGCCGGTGGACGGAGAGGTGATCGAGGGCGCTTCCAGCGTCAATGAAGCCATGCTCACCGGCGAGTCCATGCCCGTCGGCAAGCAGGCGGGCGACGCCGTCTTCGCCGCCACCAGCAACGGCCAGGGCATGCTGCGCTGCCGTGCCACCGGCGTCGGCGAACACACTTTGCTGGCCGGCATCATCCGCCTGGTGGCCGAGGCCCAGGGCTCCAAGGCCCCGGTGCAGCGGCTGGCCGACAAAATCTCTGCCATTTTCGTGCCGGTGGTCTGCGCCATCGCCCTGGTCACCTTCGGCCTGTGGTGGTGGCTGGGGGGCGATTTCACCACCGCCCTGGTCAATGCGGTGGCGGTGCTGGTCATCGCCTGCCCCTGCGCCCTGGGCCTGGCCACGCCCACCGCCATCATGGTGGGCACCGGCCGGGGCGCCGCCGCCGGCATCCTGGTGAAGAATGCGGAAGCCCTGGAGCGGGCGGAAAAATTGAAGGTGCTGGCGGTGGACAAGACCGGCACCCTGACCCGGGGCGAACCGGCGGTGACCGACATCGTCGCCCTGGGCGCCAGCGAAGACGAGGTACTGGCCCTGGCGGCAGCCCTGGAGCAGGGCTCGGAACATCCCCTGGCCCGGGCCGTGCTGGCCGAACAGAAAGCCCGGGGCCTGGCGATGCAGGCGGTGAGCGGCTTTGCCGCCGTGGCCGGCCACGGGGTCGAAGGGACGGTGTCCTCCCGGGCCCTGCTGCTGGGCAGCCCGTCCTGGGCGGCGGAGCGGGGTGCATCGGTGGAGAATGGCGTCCTTGCCGCCTTGCAGGGCCAGGGCAAGACGGTGGTGGTGCTGGCCGAACAGCAGGCCGGTGGCAGCGTGGCCCTGGGCCTGATCGCCATCGCCGATCCCCTGCGGGAGAGTTCCAAGGCCGCCGTGGCGCGGCTGCAATCCCTGGGCGTGGAAGTGGTGATGCTCACCGGCGACAACCGGGCCACGGCGGTGGCCATTGCCGCCCAGGCCGGCATCGCCCATTTCGAGGCGGAAGTGCTGCCCGGCGACAAGGCGGCGGCGGTGCAGAAACTGAAGCAGGGCGGCCGTCTGGTGGCCATGGCCGGCGACGGCATCAACGACGCCCCGGCCCTGGCGGCAGCCGACGTCAGCTTTGCCATGGGCGCCGGTTCCGACGCCGCCGTGGAGGCCGCCGACCTGACTCTGGTGAAGAGCGATCTCATGGGCGTGGCCCACGCCATTGCGCTTTCCCGGGCCACCCTGTCGAAGATCCGCCAGAACCTGTTCTTCGCCTTCATCTACAACGTGCTGGGCATTCCCCTGGCCGCCTTCGGCCTGCTCAACCCGGTGGTGGCCGGCGCCGCCATGGCCTTGAGTTCGGTCTCGGTGGTGAGCAATTCCCTGCTGCTGCGGCGCTGGTTGCCGAAATAAGGGCGTTGGCCACAGAGGACACAGAGTTCACAGAGGGTTCTTTGTCGTGGCTAATGTCTGTTCTTCGTCGATAGTCGGCCTTGAAGCATCCGACGGTTTTAAACTCTGTGTTCTCTGTGCCCTCTGTGGCCAAGTTTTTTAAGTGAGGATTCCATGGCAACAACAACCATCCCCGTCGGCGGCATGAGCTGCCAGAAATGTGTGGCCTCCCTTACCGGCGTGCTGTCCAAGCTGCCCGGGGTGGAAAAGGCCGAAGTGCTGCTGGAGCCGGGCCAGGCCACCGTCACCTACGATCCGGCCCAGGTGGGCGAGGCCCGCTTGCGGGAAGCGGTGGAGGATGCGGGCTTCGACGCCCTGTAACTCTCCCGGTCCCGGCATGAAAAAGCCGCCTGCCCGTTGCCGGGCGGCGGCTTTTGTTTTGTGGGGCGGCCGAGCGCTCAGGCCGGCGTCGCCTCCACCCAGATGCGATGGGCGATCTCGTGTTCCAGGGCCAGTTCCACCTGTTCGCAGAGGACCACGGTGAGGGGCTGCTGGCGCAGCACCTGGATGGCGTGGGGCGGCACCAGACCGTAGGCGTGGAGCTGTTCGGCCAGCACTGCGGGGATGTCCGCATCGAAGTGGGCCAGGTTGGCCCGGGTGCCTTCGGGGATGCCGGTGAGGCGCAGGGCTTCGTGGGTGGCGGGGCTCATGCGAACAGTCTCAGCAGGTGGTTGAGGATGCCGCCGATGAGGAAGGCGGTGGGAATGATCAGGGCCAGCAGCACCACGGCCACCTTCAGGCCCTGTTCCTTGACGATCATCATGACGCTGGCGATGCAGGGCACGAACAGGGTGATGGTGACCATGCCGACCACGGCCTGGATGGCCGAGAGGTGCTCGGTCATGGCGAACAGGCCGGTGGCGCCGAAGTCCCGGCGCAGGAAGCCCATGACGAAGGCGGCGCTGGCCTCCTTGGGCAGACCCAGCCAGCCGGAGACCAGGGGCTCGCCGGCCTCGATGATGGCCGGCAGGGCGCCGATCTTGTCCAGGGCGAACATGAGGAAGGTGCCGATGAGGAAGAGGGGAATCACCTCCACCAGATACCACTTCAGCCGGCCGCCGGTCTTCTTCAGCACATTGCCCAGCACCGGCCAGCGCAGGGGCGGCAGCTCGGTCATGAGGGGAATGCGCTTGCCCGGGATGAGGCGGGAGGCGAGCCAGCCGGAACTGAGCAGCACCACCAGGATGCACACGGCCCAGGTCAGCAGGGCGCCGAAGGAAACGCCGCCGAGGAGACCCAGCACCACGCCCAGCTGGGCCGAACAGGGGATGGCCAGGGCCAGCAGGAAGGTGGTGATGAGACGCTCCCGCGGCGTGGCCAGGATGCGGGTGGTGAGGGTGGCCATGGTGACGCAGCCCAGGCCCAGCACCATGGGCAGCACGGCCTTGCCGTTGAGGCCGATGGCGGCGAAGGTGCGGTTGGCGATGACCGTCAGGCGCGGCAGGTAGCCCGAATCCTCGAGGATGCCGAAGGCGAAGAAGAAGGTGGTGACGATGGGCAGGATGAGGGCCAGGGCGTAGGTCATGCCCATGGTCCACAGGCCGTACTCGCCCACGAGCAGCTCGACGATCCAGGGGATGGAGACGTGGTTCTGCACCAGCTCGGTGAAGGCAGGATTGAGGACGCCGCCGAAGAAGTCCTCCTCGAACAGGCCCACCAGGGTGCTGGCGCCGAAGACGCCGACGAACTCATAGAGCAGGAACAGCACGCCCAGCAGGATGGGCCAGCCCCACACCGGATGCACCGCCAGCTGGCCGGCGGTGAGGGGTTTGCCGCTGGCCGGCTTCTTTCCTTCCCGGGCCACGGTGCGGGTGAGGGCCTCGGCGGCCCGGCCCCGTTCGCCGGAAAGGAGGGCGGCCAGGGGCTGGCCGGTGAATTCCCCTTCCAGGTTCAGGCGCAGGGCGGCGAGCAGGGCGGCGGTCTTGGGGAAGTGCTGGTCGAGCCAGGCTTCCAGTTCCGGGTCGTGGCCCAGGTAGAGGATGGCCAGGCCCCGGGCCGAGAGGTGGGCATGGGGGACGTCGCTGGCGAACTGGGCGGCGAGGCGGCCGATGGCGCTTTCCACGGCGTCGTCGTAGCAGAGCAGAGGCTCGGGCCGGGCCGCCTTGGCGAGGGCGGCTTCCAGGGCGCCGACGCCTTCGTTGCGGGTGGCGACGCCGCTGATGACGGGAATGCCCAGGGCTTCGGCCAGCAGCTTGTCATCGACGCCGATGCCCCGCTGTTCGGCCTCGTCAGCCATGTTCAGCATCAGCACCATGGGCACCCCCAGGTCCGCCAGCAGGGCGGTGAGGGTCAGGGTGCGGCGCAGGTTCTTGGCGTCGCCCACCTGTACCAGGCAGTTCAGGTTTTCCTGCAGCAGGGCCCGCAGGGTAGCCCGCTCGTCGTCGCTGCGGGAGGGCAGGGAGAGCACCCCCGGGGTGTCCAGCACCTGCTGTTCCTTGTGGATTTTCAGGGTGGCCCGGGAGACTTCCACCGTGGTGCCCGGATAGTTGGACACATTGACGTAGGTGCCGGTGAGGCGGTGGAAGAGGACGGACTTGCCGACGTTGGGGTGGCCTACCAGGGCCACCACCAGGCCGGCGGGGGCGGCGGCCGCTGCTTCGTTGTCGGCCAGGGGGGAAGGACGGGTGCTTTCTGCGGAGGTTTCCATCGGCTGCCTGGGGTGGGTGGCTGAGAGGCGGGGCTTCAGTGCCGGGGAGCGGGGTGCGCTGCGGCGGTCTGGGCAGGGCTGCGCTCCAGGGGCCCCAGGGTCAGCCCGAGAAGGAGTACCAGGGAGGCGGCAAGGACGGAACGCAGCATGGAAGACCCCGAAAGGTGGCCGCCGGAATGTGAGGAAGCGGAGCGGCAATGGCGCTAATGATAACTTATCTCATTTGAGTTTGACAGTTGAGATTGCAGGCGAGGCCACCAGCACGAAATCCCAGCCGTCCGGGAGGAGGGCTGGGAGCCAGTAAGGGCGCGCCTTTTCAGGCGGTCAGGGCGGCCGGGTCCGGGGCGCCTACCAGACGAAGAAGACCACGTACCAGACCGCGCCGATCAAGGCCGGGGCCAGGGTATAGATGGAGAAGGCCGCCACGCGCCGGCCCCAGGCCGGGGTGGTCTGCAGCACCAGGCGCAGCCCCAGCCACAGGGCGAAGCCGATGCCCAGGGCGAGGATGGCGATGCGGGCATCCGGCACCCAGGGCAGGATCACCCGTTCGCCCTTGAGCTGGCTCAGGGTGAGCATGGAAAGACCGAGGAAGACGTTGGCGCCGGCCAGGGGCACCAGGCCCAGGGCTAGGCGCCGCCAGGGCAGCTGGGGGCTGGCGACGATGCGGCTGGCCAGGGCGATGACGCCGAGCAGGGCCAGGGCAATGGCGCAGCCGCCGCCCAGGATGTAGGCCAGGATGCACAGGCCGTCGAGCCAGGTGAACACGTCGCCCACCTCCGGGTAGTGGGTGAGCAGCCACCAGGGGGCGTTGTCCTGCAGCAGGAGGAAGGAGTCGTGGTCGATGAGCCAGTTGGCGGCGGCGGTCTTCAGGGCCACGAACCAGGGGCTGACGGTCCACTGGAAGGCGGCGGTGGCGATGCCGAGGACGCCGAAGAGCAGGGTCATGGCCTCACCGGTGTGGATCTGTTCCGGCTTGCTGGCGAGGATTTCCGCGTCGGGGCGGCGGGGCGACAGCTGCACCGCCTCCCGGTGGCCGGCGCAGCGGCCGCAGGCATGGCAGTCGGAGGCTCCGGTCATGCGCCGGATGTCCACCAGGGGGGCGCAATTGACGGGCTGGGCCGGCGCCGCGGCCGTATCCCAGGCGGCCCGGTCCACCCGGAAGTGTACCGGGGCGATCTTGGCCAGGAGGGAGAAGACGCCGGAGGCAGGACACAGGTGGCGGCACCACACCCGCTTGCCCTTGCCGTAGAGCAGGCCCACCGCCACGGCGGCGACGGAAGAGCCGCCCAGCACCAGCAGGGCGGCCTTGGGGTATTCATAGACGCTGACCAGCTGGCCGAAGACGGTGGTGCACACGAAGGCGACGAAGGGCCAGCCGCCCCACTTGAGCCAGCGCGGGATGGGCAGGTTGAGGCCGCGCCAGCTGACCCATTCGGTGAGGGTGCCCTCGGGGCAGAAGACGCCGCACCAGAGGCGGCCCATGAACAGCATGGAAACCATGACGAAGGGCCACCAGATGCCCCAGAAGAGGAACTGGGCGAAGAGGGTGAGGTTGTCCAGGATGCTGGAGCCTTCCGGCGGCAGGGGCAGGAAGGCGGGGGTGATGACCAGGCCGAAATAGAAAACCACCACCGCCCACTGGATGGCGCGGATGGTGGCTCCATGTTTCTGCATGCCCCGGCCGCAGGCCTGCAGCAGGCCGGCGATGGGACCCCGCCGCTGCGTTGCGGCAGCGGCGGGCAGGGAACGCTTCAAGGTGCTGCTGTGGGCTGGCATGAATCGGCTCGCACGGATGATGGGTTGGGATTGAAGGAGCGCAGCCGCAGGGCGACGTAGCCCCAGTACAGGGCATAGGCCAGCAGCAGCATGGCGGTGGGCTGGGCCCGGTAGCCGGCGAAGGTGGACAGCACCTGGCCGAGGCCGCTGCCGTCGTCGAGGACGGCGGAGGTGTCCCACACCAGGTCCATCAGGGTGGGCAGCCAGTCCATGCCGATCAGGCGATCCACGGCGGCGCCGAGGAGGGATCCGGCCGTCACCAGCAGCACCACCTCGCTGACGCGGAAGACGGTGCGATAGGAGAAGAAGCGGGCGCCCCGGGCCACGGCCCAGGCGGTGAGGCCGGCGATGACAAAGCCCAGGGCGGCCATGCCGTAGAGGCCGAGCAGCTCGCTGCCCTGGCGCTCCGCCGCCATGCCGTAGAGGAAGACCACGGTCTCCATACCCTCCCGGCCGATGGCCAGGGCCGCCACCAGGGCCACGCCGAGGCGGCCTCCGGTTTCTGCGGCGCGGCTGGCGCCGGCTTCCAGCTCCCGTTTCATGGAGGCGCCGTGGCGGCGCATCCACATCACCATCTGGGTCATCAGCACGCAGGCCAGCAGCAGCATGCCGATCTGGAACAGTTCCAGGGACTCGCCGTCGAGCCAGGTCTGGGCGCCGTAGGCGAGAAAGGCCAGGGCCAGGGCCAGCAGGGTGCCGCCGCCGACGCCGCTCCACAGGGTGCGGCGCAGGCGGGAGGCGTCCTCCTGGCGGGCGATCCAGGCCAGCAGCACACCGACCACCAGCATTGCTTCCAGGCTTTCGCGCCAGACGACAATCAGGGCATTGAGCATGGTTGTCCTCTTACTTGGCGATCAGCAGGCATTCGGCGGTATCCGGGTGGAACTCGCCGAAGATGCGGTAGGTGCCCGGTTGCAGCGGCTGCACCACGACGAAGGAACTGGCCCCGGGGGCCAGCACCTTCTCCATGCGGGGCTGGGTGCTCTCGAACTCCTCCGGGCCGGGGCCCTCGTTGCGGAAGATGATCTTGAACTTGGTCCCGGCCGGCACTTCCAGGCGGTTCGGGATGAGCTTTCCATCCTTGGCCACGATCTGGAAGGAAGGCAGCTCCGCCGCCGCGGCCGGCGCCGGCCCGACGAACAGGGCGGCGCACAGCAGCAGGGCGGGTACCACGAGGGAAGACAGGCGCATGGCGGCTCCTTAGAAGGTCAGCTGGGCACGCATGCCGAGCACCTTGATGGCCTTGGCCGTGGCGTCGCCGCCGGGCCGTCCCAGGTACTGCAGGTCGGGAGACAGCTCGAACTGCTTGTTGATGCGGTAGCGGTAATAGACTTCGGCCACGCGCTCGGCGCCGCTGGCGTTGAAGTTGTAGTCCGGAATGCCGTCGCCGTCCGCGTCCACGAAGGACGATTCGCCGGAGAACTCTTTGCTGGTGCGCAGCAGGCCGAAGGCCAGGCCGAGGGAGTCGCCGCCCCGATCCCAGTAGGAACCGCCCAGTTCGGCGCCCAGAGTGAGGGCCTTGTCGAAACGCACGTTGCCGGAGATCTGCTGACCGTAGCGGCCGAACACCGTGACCGCATCGCCGATGCGCTGGTCGGCGGAAACGCCTAGGCCGGAATGGGATTCCTGGATGCCGGCGAAGGACACCGCCTGGCCGTTGCGCCAGTAGTAGGCCCGGTAGTTGCCGGTGAGGCCGCCGAAGAACTTGCGCTGGGTCTCCATCTGGGCGATGACCATGGGCGAGCTGAAGGAGCGGGTGTAGGTGGAGCCGTTGGCGCCGGCACCGAAGACGCCGAGGGAGAAGCGCCAGGTTTCGGGCTTCTGGGTCTCGTTGAAGTAGGAGACGCGGAAGCCGGGGGAGAAGCCGTTGGCGTCCACCCCGATGTCGCCGCCCGCATCCAGCAGCGGGTTATGCACGAACACGGTGTTGAGGAACTGGCGGGTTTCGTCGTTGGCGGCCGCGTTCTGGTCGAAGAAGACGAAGGGGTCCATCTTGCCGAAGTTGATTTCCAGCTTCTCCCGGGAACGGGGCTTGTAGCCACCGAAGGGCAGGGGAATGGTGGCCTGGTACCAGGCCTGGCCCAGCACGGCCACGGAGTCATCCGGATTGCCGCTCTGTACGCGGAAGGCGCTGGCGTTGGGCTTGGCGTAGGAGCTCATGCCGTTGAGGCCCTGGCCCTGGCCGAGGCGGAACTGGGCGAAGATGCGGCTTTCGGTGTCGCCGATGTTGGCCAGGGGCAGAGTGACGAAGACGTCGCCCCGGTAGTTGAGCTGACTATTGCGTGCGGCTGCGCCTTGCGGAACGCCGCTTGGTTTTTGAGCCACGGTGGTGAGGCTGATGCCGGCGGTGATGCCGTCCAGGGATTCCACCGTGCGGGCGGCCTTGAGCATGTCGAGGGACTGGAATTCCACGGCCTTCAGGCGGGCGGTGATTTCCGGCTCGTACTGGCTGATGTCGTCGCTGTCCAGACCCTTGGTGATGCGGGCGTTCTGCTCTTCCAGGGTCTTGATGCGCTGTTCCAGGGCCGGGGAGGCTTTCGTCGCCGGGGCGGCCTGGGCCTGCTTTTCCAGTTCCGCGTTGCGCTTTTCCAGCTTCTCCAGGCGCTCGTTCATTTTTTCCAGCAGCTTCAGCAGTTCAGCCTGGCTGCCGGCGGCCTGGGGGGCGGCGAAGGCCGGCGCGCTGCCGGCGATCAGGGCCGCCGTCAGCAGCGCCAGGGGGCGCGGCCGAAGGAGGTTGGTGGTGGCAGCCATGGCTTAGTACCCGCCCTTTTTGCCGATGCCGACGAAGGTGAATTCGTTTTCCACTTCGAAGGGCTTGAACCAGGGGCGCACACCGGTGAGACGGTCGGTATGGCGGCCGAAATGGGCGTGCTTGTTTTCGGTGGGCGGCAGGATGGTGTACTTCACCTTGTACTTGCCCGGGCCGAAGAGCTTGATGTTGTCGCCGTAATGGGGGCCGTCGTTGGCCACCATGGCCATGAATTCGCCGGAGGTCTTCTGGTCGGAGCCGATCTTGGAGACTTCGTACTTCACCACCAGGTAGGGAATCCAGTGGCCTTCCTCGAAACCGTTGGGGTTGTTGGCCAGGGCCCGGATGTCGGCCTCGATGTGGATGTCGGATTCCTCGGCCTTGCGCATCATGCCGTCCGGCTCCATGTTCACCGCCTGCAGATAGACGGCGGAAATCTCCATGCCGTAGCGCTGCTGGGGCGTGCCGATGGGGTATTCCACGGCGTTGGCGGAGAAGGACCAGGCAGCAGCGAGGGCTACCAGGGTACGGGCGAAGGGAAGGCGGATGGAAGGCATGACTAGGCTCCTGAGCGGTAATAGGCGGATGTTTTTGGGATGCCGCTTTGGCGCGGCTTAATAACAATCTAAGTAAGAATGATTCTCGTGTCAATTGTTCGCGTACGTCAGTTACGCGACAGGTTTCTGACGGATGTTGCAATGCAAGAACTGGCGGGGCCTGGCGTCGGATCAGGCCATGCCGGGAGATGCCCCGGGGAGGCGACTAGTTCTTTGGTGCTATTGCAATGCAAATGAGAGTTGTTATTATTTGTGATATGCCGTTCAGGCTGTGAGGGCGAAAACGACTCCGGCCTGTCCCGAATCCCGTCATTCCGCCCCATTCTTCCGAGGGGCGAGGAGGTGTCACCATGATTCCCTTCAAGCAGAAGCATGAACCCGTCAATTTGCCGGAACTGGGCGAGGCCGCCCTGCCGGAACCGGCTGCGGCGGCTCCTGTCCCCAGCGCGGGCTCCCGTCGCAAGCGCCTGTGGGAACTGAAGCACCAGCACCACTGCCCGGTGATCGGTACCTGCCTGCCCCTGGATCTGCTGCGGCGCCTGGCAGCCCGGGCCAAAATAATCGGCCCCAACATGTCCGACTTCTCCCTGCATACCCAGGCCGTGGGCTTTGCCGAGCAGCGCAATCCCTTTGCCGAACTGATGCAGCAGGAACTGGAGCGGCGCTACAACCTCACCATCCAGCGTTTCCGCCCGGCCCGGGATGGCGATGCCATCTACCGCCTGTGGCGGGAGGCGGTGGCCTCGGGCCAGGTGGCGGACGCCCTGTGGGCTGCCTGGACCCATCCCCGTTGCGATACGGAGACGGCCCAGCGCATCTACGGCGACATCCACATGCTGTCCCACCAGGCCGGCGCCGCCCACCAGGCGGATGTGAACCGGCTGAAGCAGCTGGAGGCGGAAAACGCCGCCCTCAAAGCCGAACTGCAAGCCCAGCGGGAGAAGGGCGGCCAGCGCCTGGCGGAGAAGATCCAGGAGGCAGAGCTACTAAAGCGCCAGCTGGCGGAGATGGAAGTCTTTGCCTGCGAGCGGGAGGCCCTGGCGGTGCGGGTGGTGGAACTGGAGGCCCGCTGCCGCGAGCTGGAAGGGGCCGACGGCGGCCAGAAGGCCCGGGCGGACGCCCTGGCCCTGCGCCTGGTGTCGGCGGAGGATCGCACCAATGCCGCCGAGGCCCGGGTGCGGGACCTGACCCGCCAGCTGGAGGAATCCCGCCGCGATCTGGTGGCGGCCGAGCAGGCCATGGAATCCTGGCTGCTGCTGGACGGCGCGCCGGACGGCGATGCCTGCGCCCTCTCCGCCGCCTGCGGCCGGGAATGCGCCAGCGGCAAGGACGGCGCCGAGGCCGCCATGCCGCGCCTGGAAGGGCGCAGCGTGCTTTGCGTCGGCGGCCGGCCCGGCCTGGTGGAAACCTACCGTCGGCTGGTGGAGCGGCTGGGCGGCCGCTTCGCCCACCACGACGGCGGCCTGGAGGACAATCCCCGCTTCCTCGACGGGGTGCTGTCCGCCGCCGATGCGGTCATCTGCCAGGCCGGTTGCATCAGCCATGGCGCCTACTGGAAGCTGAAGGACCACTGCAAGCGCACCGGCAAGCCCTGCGTCTATCTCAAGGGGGCCGGTGTTTCCAGCTTCGTGCGCGGTATTTCCGAGGTGGCGGAAGGAGCAGTGGAGTAGTTCCCCTGCTGCCTGAGCGGCAGGGATTTACGTTTTTTGACCTGCATCATATTGAGATCAATTCTCAACAAAGTACAGTGCGGACTTCGATCAACCCGCCGCGATCCAGCCAGCGACAGCAATGCCAGCCAGGCGCGGGGATTCCTTCCGGAGCCCGTCCATGTCAACGCTGTCATCCCTTGTCGCTGTTTCTTCCCCGTTGCGTCAGCGCCCACCTTTCGCCCTGCATCTGCTGGCCCTGAGCCTGGCCTCGGGCTTTGCCTGGGGCGCCGATAACCCCGCTTCATCCGAATCCGCCCTGTCCACCGTCAGCGTCACCGCCAAGGGCTATGCCGCCGACGAACTGGAAACGCCCCTCAGCACCGTCTCCCTCGATCGGGAGGAAATCGTCCGCCGCGGCGCCAACAATCCGGGGGAACTGCTGCGCGGCGAACCCGGCATCGCCGTGGCCAGCGACGGCGCCCAGGGCCAGAACCCGGTACTACGGGGCCTGAAGAAGGAAAGCGTGGTGCTGCTGGTGGACGGCATCCGCCTCAACTCGGCCCAGCCCCAGGGGGCCATCGCCTCCTTCATGTCCCTCGGCCTGGCGGAGCGGGTGGAGGTGGTGAAGGGCCCCTCCTCCGTGCTCTACGGCAGCGGTGCACTGGGCGGCGTGGTCAATGTGCGCCTGCCCCAGGCCCAGTTCAAGGCCGGCACCAGCGGTTCCGCCATGGCCTCCTGGGACAGCGCCAGCAACGGCCTGCGGGCCACCGGTGTGGTCAATTTCTCCGCCGGCGACCATGCCCTGATGCTCGGCACCTCCAGCGCCCGCATCGGCGACTACCGCTCCCCCGACGGCAAGGTGGCCAAGACCGGCTACGATTCCGACAGCCTCATCGGCCAGTACCGCTTCCGCATCGACGGCGCCCAGCAGCTGCGCCTCTCCGTCCAGGAGCATACGGACGAGGACGTGTGGTATCCCGGCTCCACCAAGGCGGCCGCCAACCCCATCAAATCCACCACCATCTATTCGCCCAAGCAGAGCCGCCGCCTCATGGAAGCGGGCTATTCCCGCCAGGGCTCGGGCGAGGCGCCGCTGAACCTGGACTTCCGCGTCTACCGCCAGGAGATGGAGCGGCAGATCTACTCCTGGGCCAGCGGCATCCAGCGCAACAACGCCGAGACCAAGGTCTCCTTCGTCACCGAGGGCTGGGACGCCAAGGCCGACTGGCTGGTCCATCCCCAGCACCTGCTTTCCTTCGGCCTCAACGCCTGGGAGATGGAGGCCTCCCCCAACCGGCATCTGTACCAGGCTGGCAACATGGTGCCGAACAACCCCTTCGCCGATGGCCGCATCGAATCCCTGGGGGCCTACCTGCAGGACGATATGCGCTTCGGCAAGCTCAACGTGCTGGCCGGCCTGCGCCACGACACAGTCAAGGGCAGCGCCGCCTCCATGAACAATGGCGCCGTCAAGAACGGTCTTTCCCGCAGCGACAGCGCCACCTCCGGCAGCCTCGGCGCGGTCTATGAAGCGGCGCCCCTGCTGCGGCCCTATGCCAACCTCTCCCGCGCCTTCCGCGCCGGCGAGATGCGGGAACGCTACGAGTCCTCGCCCCGGGGCGACGGCTACTATTACGTCGGCAATCCCCAGATCAAGCCGGAAGAGGCCACCCAGTTCGAGCTGGGCCTGAAGGGCGCCAGCACCGACTTCAACTACCACCTGGCGGCCTACCGCAACAGCATCGACAACTACATCACCGGCCAGCCCACCGGCACCTTCATCAGCGGCCTGCCGGTGAAGGCCACGGTGAACCTGGGCCGGGCCGTCATCGCCGGGGTCGAGGCCTCCGCCCGCTGGCAGGTGCGGCCGGGGCAATGGCTGAACGCCGGCTATTCCCGCCTGCGGGGCGAGAACAAGGACCTGGACGAGCCCCTTTTCCAGATGCCGGCGGACGAACTCTCCCTCGGTTGGGACGGCGCCGTTGCCCAGAGCTGGCGCGCCGACGCCACCCTGCGCCTGGTGGCCCGCCAGGACCGCATCGCCACCCTCTTCAGCCGCGGCAGCGAAAACGCCACCGCCGGCTTTGCCACCGCCGACCTGGGCGCCACCTACCGCTGGTCCCGGCAGAGCTTCCGCGTCGCCCTGAAGAACCTGGCCGACAAGCGCTACCACGAACACCTGGCCGAAGGTGTCAGCGGCAACGAAATCCTGGCCCCCGGCCGTTCCCTCGTTCTCACCTGGAAAGGAGACTTCTGATGCAATTACGCCCCTCCGCCCTGGTCCTGCTGCTGGCCGCCCTGGCCGGCGGCCCGGCCGCGGCCCACGACCACGACGCTGGCAGCGGCAGCGACCAGCGCCAGGTGATCCGGCTGACGCCGGCGGAAAAACATTTCCTGCTCTCGGAAATGCGGGGCTTTGTCGCCATCACCCAGAAGATCATCAGCGCCGCCACCGCCAACGACATGGCGGCGGTGGCCGAGGCCGCCCGGGTGGGCGGCCTCAAGGCGCACCAGAAGGACTTCGCCAACCCAGACAGCCTGGTGCACGGCATTCGCAAGAAGGCGCCCCAGGCCTTCTTCCCCCTGGGCCGGGAGACCCACATCAACTTCGACCGCATCGCCGAACTGGCCACGGAACTGAAGGACCGGGACGTGGTGCTCAACACTTTGGCCGACAACCTCAACAACTGCATCGCCTGCCACAGCGCCTACCGGGTGGAAGAGGCCCACTAGACGCCTGCCTTGGAAGGCAGAAGGGACGCCACTCTCAGCCGTGCCATGGCTGAGAGTGGCGTCCCTTCTTGTTGCTGGCGTGGTGGTCTGGGAAAGCTGTGGCCGGGAGTGCCCGGGCTCTAGTAAACGTCCCGCCGGTAGCGGCCTTCCGCCAGCAGCCGGTCCAGGGCTTCCCGGCCCAGCAGCTGGGCCAGGGTTTCGTCCACCGCGGCGCCCATGGTGGCGGCGCTGCCGCAGA
The DNA here is from genome assembly GCF_058809645.1 of Azospira sp. MPR-E4. Lineage (NCBI taxonomy): Bacteria > Pseudomonadati > Pseudomonadota > Betaproteobacteria > Rhodocyclales > Rhodocyclaceae > Azospira > Azospira sp. MPR-E4. The sequence continues at coordinate 67,401 of NZ_JBXAST010000011.1, forward strand.
CGTAGACGGCGGCGCCCTCGTCGAGCCAGTCCTGCAGCACATCGCCGCGCTGGGCCAGGCGGTGCTGCACGTAATCCTTGGCCGCCTGTTCCCGGGAAAAGACCAGGTCCAGCCGGGGCAGCAGGCCATTGTTGCGCCAGCGGGCCAGGTCTTCCCGGTAGTGCCGGTCCGGACCGGCATGGCGTTCGCCGAAGATCAGCCAGTTGCGCTTATCTCCCCGGGCTTCCCGGGCCTTGAGCAGGGCCCGCAGGCCGGCGATGCCGGTGCCGTTGCCGATCAGGATGAGGGGCCGGCCGGCGTTGTCGCCGAGGCGGAAATTGGCGTGGGGCTTGAGGCGCAGGGCCACGCCGCGGCCCACTTCCAGGTCCTTGCAGAGGTGGCCGGAAGCCAGGCCGGGGGTGCCGTCGGGGCGGGCCTGCAGGCGCACCAGCAGGTGCAGGGCGCCGTCGGCGGGCAGGGAGGCGATGGAATAGTCCCGGGGATGTTCCCCTGCCTCTGGTGGCTGCACCTGCACCAGGTCGCCGGCCTGCCACTCGGGCAGGGGGCCGTGTTCCGGCGCCAGGGCCAGGTGGAACACGGGGGCGCCGCTGCTGCCCGGATTGAGGTGGCGCCGCTCCAGCAGGCGCCAGGGGGTGAAGGCCGGGGCGCGCCAGTCCGGCGTCTCGCCGCTGCCGGCGATGTGGGCCACCTGCTGCTGCCAGGCCGCCAGGGCGTTGGCATCCTGGTTGTCCATCTCCAGGGGAGTAAACAGCGGCACGGCGCCCCGGGCCTCCAGCCAGGCGGCCAGGCGCCGGCCGAAGGCGCAGAAGTGGGCGTATTCCCGGTCCCCCAGGGCCAGCACGCCGACGTGCAGGCGGGAAAGGTCCGGACCCGCGTCGGCCATGCAGTGGCGCTCGAAGAGGGCGCCGTTGTCCGGCGCGTCCCCTTCGCCGCAGGTGCTGACGAGGAACAGGGCCTGTTCGTGGGTGGCCAGCAGGGCCGGGGTGACCCGGTTGAGGGGCACCAGGGTGGTGTTGAGGCCGGCAGCCCCCAGGCTGCGGGCGGTGTGTTGCGCCAGGGCCTCGGCGCTGCCGCTCTGGCTGGCATAGGCCACCAGCACGGGGCGACCGCCGTCGCCGAGGGGCGCCACGGCGATGCGCTGCCGCCGCCGGTGGCGCAGATAGACGGCAGCGCAAAGGCCGCCGTAGGCCAGGGTGGCGCCCCAGGCGGTGAGGAGTCGCACGGTGTCGGGCATGAAATGGGGCGGAAACGGGGAGAAGGGTTGCTGGCGGGAACGGTGAAGGGGTGCAGCTCAGGCCGTTTACCCCGGTCACCGGGAACGGGAAACCCGAGGCAGCCGGGGCACAGAAACCTCGGTGATCTCTGTGCCCTCTGTGGCTAAACGCCTTCTACGCCTTACTGGGGCAGCACTTCCAGAGTGGCGGCGTAGGTGACGCGGCGTTCCTTGGCGGCTTTGACGCTGGTCTTGCTGTCCTTCAGTTCGGCGTCGAGCCAGTACATGCCGGCTTCGGGGAAGGTGACGCTGAACTTGCCGTCGGCGCCGGTCTTCAGCTTCATTTCGCCCAGCTGGTTGCGATAGCGGGTGGCGCCCTTGGTGACGGTGACTTCCAGGCCGGCGGCGGGCTTGCCGTCCAGCAGCATCTGGAAGGTGGCGGCCTCGCCGTTCACCAGGTCGTTGGGATGGGTCACCGGCACCAGTTCCAGGCCCTTGCCGATGGGGGCCAGGACGGAAGGCTTGCCGACGGTGACGAAGGTTTCGTTGCGGCCGGCCATTTCATTGACGTTCAGTTCTTCCGCCTCGGCCGGGATTTCCCGGGCGAAGGCTTCGGCGCTGCCGCGCCAGCGCTTGGGTTCGCCCTTCAGCTTGAAGCTGGCCATGATGCCGGCGTTGACCACGGCCACCCGGTAGGTACCGGCCTGGGTCAGGTTGAGGTCGAAGACGCTGCGCAGCTTGCCCTTGGCCAGGTTTTCCGGCGCCACCTTGTTGCCGTCGGGGGCGGTGACGGTCAGGTTGTCCAGGTTGAGGGCGTTGTGGTTGAAGAAGAAGAGGTCGTTGGCCACGGCCGCATCCACGGTGATCCACTGGGCCTTGGAGAGCACGGTGGAGGAGGGCAGCAGCCAGGCGTTGTGGGCCTGGGCGGCCGGCACCAGGGCGGCGGCCAGGAGGGCGGCGATGGTCAGGGGGCGCAGCAGTTTCATGGGGAATCCTTTGCGGTGGGAATGGGGAGGAGTTTTAAAAGCTGGCCACAGAGGGCACAGAGATCACCGAGGGGGGCGGAGTGATCCGCCCTGCCTCGGGCTCAGGGCTTCAGGTCCAGGGTGATGTGGCCCAGTTCGCTCTGGCCCTGGGCGGTGGCCTGCTGGGCCTGCTTGGGGGGCCACTGGAAGGGGATGTAGAGCAGCTCGCGGCCGCCCACTTCCCGGGCGGCTTCGATGCCCAGCTTGTAGTCGCCGGGAGGCAGGTCGCCGAGGGGGGCCTTGCCCTGGGCGAAGCGCAGCTTCTGCTTGCCCACGGTGGGGGTGGCGCCGGTGATGCCGTCCACCGGCATGGCCAGGTCCCGGCCGCCGCGGCGCCACCACTGGCGCAGGTCCTTCAGCCACTTGGTGCCTTCTCCGTTTTTCATCTTGGCGTCGTAGAGCACCGCCAGGTGTGCGGCGATGCTGTTGTCGGCCCGTTCCACCCACACGGCCACATAGGGGCGGTGGTATTCGGCCACGTTGAGGCGGGGGATTTCCACTTCCACCGCCAGGTCGGCGGCCAGGGACGGCAGGGCGAGGCCGCAGCCGAGGAGCAGGGAAAGCAGGCGTTTCTTGGCGAACGTCATGGTCGGAGGCTTTCGGTAATAGTTGGGGGAGGGTCAGTGCATCAGCAGCAGGGCCAGCAGCAGGGGCACCAGGGCGCCCAGGCCCACCAGGGGCCAGGTGCCGGGCCGGTTGCCGGCGTGGTACTTGAGGATGAGCAGGCCCGAGAGGGAAAACACCAGGCAGGCGGCGGAGAAGATGTCGATGAACCAGCGCCAGGCGCCGCCGGTGTGGCGGCCCTTGTGCAGGTCGTTGAGGTAGGAGATCCAGCCCCGGTCGGTCACTTCGTATTCCGCCTCGCCGCTTTCCCGGTCGATGCGCAGCCAGGCGTCGCCGCCGGGCCGGGGCAGGGCCAGGTAGATTTCCTCCGGCGACCATTCGGCCTCCTGGCCGGCCGCCTCGATGTCCAGAGTCGCGGCGGCCCAGGCCGCCAGGGCCGGCGGCAGGGGCGCCTGCCGGGCCTCGGCGGCAGCCGGTGCCAGCTGGGCTTGCAGGGCTTCGGGCAGTTGCAGCTGCTGGCGCAGCACTGTCGGTTTGCTGCCGATGTCGGCGGCGTGGTTGAGGGTGATGCCGGTGACGGCAAAGAGGACCATGCCCAGCAGGCAGATGGCGGAGCTGATCCAGTGCCACTGGTGCAGGGTCTTCAGCCAGCCGGGGCGGCGGGCGGGGGCGATGCTTGCTGCGGTGTTCATGGGACGGCTTACATCTCCGCCCATTGGCGCAACAGGTTGTGATAGTGGGCGGTGAGGGCCACCACCTCCTCGCTGTCGCCCACCTGCTGGCGCAGCTTCTGGATGGTGCAGTCCAGGTCGAACATCATGGTGCGCTTCCAGTCGTCCCGGATCATGCTCTGGGTCCACAGGAAGGAGCAGATGCGGGCGCCCTTGGTCACGGGCTCGACCCGGTGCAGGCTGGTGGAGGGGTAAACGATGGCGTCGCCGGCCGGCAGCTTGGCCTGGTGGCTGCCGTAGGTGTCGTCCACGAACAGGTCGCCGCCCTCGTATTCGTCCGGGTCGGTGAAGAAAATGGTGGTGGAGACGTCGGTGCGGATGCCAGCTTGGCTGCCGTGGGGATAGCGGATGGCGTTGTCCACGTGGTTGCCGTAGAAGCCGCCGCCTTCGTAGTGGTTGAAGAAGGGCGGCAGGATGCGCTGGGGCAGGGCGGCGGAGAAGAAAAGGGGATTATTGAGCAGGGCGCCGGTGACGATCTCCCGCAGGCGGGCGATGGCCGGCGTGCCTTCGGGCAGTTGCAGGTTCTGCTTGCGCTGGGCCGCCTGGATGCCGGCGGTGGCGAGGCCGTCCTGCCATTGGGCATTGGCCAGAATGTGGCGGCACTCGGCCACCTGGTCCCGGGTCAGCAATTCCGGAATATGCAGCATCATGATGCAGGGCTCCTTGGCGATGGGCTAGGCCCGGAAATGGAAACCGCCCGGCTGCAAAAACGCGGCCGGGCGGGGTAAGGCGCTTAGAACTTGTAGTTGGCCGTCAGCGTTGCCTGGCGACCCGGGGCCACGCCCACCATGTGGGTGGTATAGGCCTTGTCGTAGTACGTTTCATCCGTCAGGTTCTGGATGTTGAGACGCAGGGAAAGGTTCTTGTCCACCTGATAGGTGGCCATGGCGTCGTAGCGCCAGTAGTCCGGCACCCACTTCGTATTGGCAGTGTTGCCGAATACTCTGGACACATAGTAGGCACCGCCGCCGATGGTCAGCTTGGGCAGGACCCGATAGGAGGTCCAGAGGCTGAAGCTGTCCTCGGGCGTATTGGGGAATTGCTTGCCTTTGCTGGCCTGGTTGGCAGCTAGAGGACCGACTTCCACTAGTTCGCTGTTGATATGGGTGTAGCCGCCGAAAACCGACCATTTGTCGGTGAGAGCACCGGCGAAGCCCAACTCATAGCCAGTGGTTTTCTGTTTGCCGACCGTGGCATAGGTGTTGGCATCCACCTGAACCTTGGCGTTGGTCTTCTCGATGTCGAAAAGGGCCGCGGTCAAGGCTAGCTTATTGCTGAGCAGATTCCACTTGGTCCCCAGTTCCACGCTCTTGACCTTTTCCGGCTCCAGATCTTTGATGGAAAGGTTGGCTGCGCTGGTGCCGCTCAAGTTGTCGCCCACACCGTCGCCCATGGTGGCGCCAGAGGGATTGGCGGCAGAGGCGAAATTCAGATAAACGCTGCCGTTGTCCCGGGGTTTGAACACGATGCCTGCTTGGTAGCTGTTGAAATTGCTTTTCGTGTCCAGGTCGGCAGACGGAGCGGTACCGTTGGTGGTGTAGTTGTCCACGAAGGAGCGGAAAGTGTCGTGGCGCAGACCCAGGTTGAGCTGCCACTGCTTGTTCAGGGTCAGTGTATCGAAGGCATAGATGCCGCTGGTGTTGGTGGTAATGACGCTGCCGGATGTGGCCCGAGATATGGTGCCGTTCCAGGGGTCGTTGGGGTTGGGATTGGCGACATCGGCAAATGGCGCGCCGCCGAACTGCACGCCGTTGATGTTGGCCCCGGTAACGCTGTAGCCACGGCTATCAGTTTCGGTACGAGTGAATTCGACGCCGACGGTGACGTTGTGCTTGATCGTGCCGGTAAAGAATTCGCCGCTCAACTGGGTATCGTTGACGATGCTTTCGGTCACGGAATGGCGATTCTTCTGGTTCCGGTTAAGGAAACCGGATGGCACGGTGGTAGTGGTGCCGCCAGTTCCAACCGTGATATTTCCAGGGGTGATGTTGAGACCGCTGCTGTCACCGGGGTTGCTGACGATGTAGTCGTTGAGGGACTTGGTATAGCGGGTGGCGTTGCGGATGGTCCATTTGTCGTTGAGGTCGTGTTCGACCTTTACACTGGCGCTATCCACATTGGTCTTGCGGAAATCCCGCCCCTTCAGACCATAGAAGTTGTTCCGGTTGACGTTTAGTGGCCCACCATCACCGTTGTACTGCGTATTGGCACCCGAAGTGTAGGGGTTGTTGTAGGGAATGCCGTAATCGGGCATATCGTCGGTCTCATAGTGGTAGAGACCGGCGGTGACACGGGTGGCGGTACCCAGGCCGAAGGCGGCGGAAATGTTGGCTCCCAGGTGATCGTAATCCACCGCATTGCGTCCCGGAACGTCTCCCTTCTCCTTCAGCAGGGAGAGTCGCACGGCTGCGGTGTCGGAAATCTGCCGGTTGAGATCGGCGGTGCCGCGCACATACTTGTCGGTGCCGAGACCGGCGGAGACTTCGCCGAAATTACCTAGGCGCGCGCTCTTGGATACCAGGTTGATGCTCCCGCCGACGGCAGCCGCGCCGCTGTAGGCGGAGTCGGCGCCCTTGGTGACTTCCACCGCTTCGACGGCGAACATGTTGCGGGACTGGGAACCGGGATCGCGCAGACCGTCGATATAGGTATTGGTCTGGGCGTTAAAGCCGCGGATATACACGTTGTCGCCCGCCGGATTGCCGCCTTCGCCCATGCCGAAGGTGATGCCCGGGGTGGTGCGCAGGGCTTCTTGCAGCGAAGTGGCATTGGTCTGCTGCAGCACTTCCTGGGTGATGACCGTTACCGTCTTCGGCGTATCCACCAGCGGGGCTGTGTATTTGGTGGAAGACACCGCATCGGTCTTGAAGCTGTCGGCTTCGGCGGTGACGCTGACCGTGGACAGGGTCTGTTCCTGCTGGGCCAGGGCGACGCCGGGAACGGCGAGGGCCAGGGCGGTGAAGGCGGCGCTGCGCTTGAAACGGGGCTGCTGGTCGGGGGCGTGCTTGTGGCTCTGGATGTAGGCCATCGGTCAAATCTCCGTGGGGATTTTTGTGGGAAGTCGTTGAGGCTGGCTTCCTGACCGATGACGTGCCGGCGGGCGGCGTCTGCAGGTGGCTGGCTATCCGGGATCGTTAAATCTCGTAATGAAGCCAATGATAATTGTTTTCATTTGTAATGGTCAAACCGTAGGTAGGCCGGAAAGGCTTGCCAGATCAGGGGTTTCGCACGGATAGCAGGCGGCGGTGCCTTGATTTTCAATGGATTTCAACCTGGATCAAGGTTGCGTCCGGGTGTGGTGTGAAAACAACAGGTCGGCGTTGATGTCGGCCAGGGTGGCGCAGCCGGCCATGGCCATGGTCACCTCCAGCTCCTCCCGCAGCAGCTTCAGGGTGTGGGCCACGCCCAGGGGGCCGGCCGCCGCCAGGCCATAGACCCAGGGCCGGCCCAGGAGCACGGCCGCGGCGCCCAGGGCCAGGGCCTTGACCACATCGCTGCCGCGGCGGATGCCCCCGTCCAGGAGCACCGGCAGGCGGCCTTCGACGGCCTGCACCACCGCCGGCAAAGCCTCGATGCTGGCCGGCAGGGTGTCCAGGCTGCGGCCCCCGTGGTTGGAGACGATCAGGCCATCCACCCCCAGGTCGGCCGCCCGGCGGGCGTCTCCCGGGTGGGTGATGCCTTTGAGGATCAGCGGCAGGCGGGTCAGGGAACGGACCCAGGCGATGTCCTCCCAGGTGGGGGCCGTGGCCATGATGCCGTCGAAGACGATGCTCTGGCCAGGATACAGGGCGGGCTGGGCCGGCGCCGCCATGCCCCGCAGATTGGCCGGGTCGATGCCGGCGGGCAGGTGGAAACCGATGCGCTGCTCGCGGTTGCGCAGGCCGAAGATGGGCACGTCCACCGTCACCACCAGGGCCTGGTAGCCGGCGGCCTCGGCCCGCTGCACCAGCTGGCGGGTGAAGTCCCGGTCCGGCTGGAAGTAGAGCTGGAACCACAGGGGTGCCTCGGCCTGGGCGGCAATATCCTCCAGGGGCGTGCTGGCCAGGGTGGACACCACCATGCCCGCCTGCAGGGCGCCGGCGCCGAGCACGGTGGCCAGTTCCCCTTCGGGATGGAACAGCTTCTGGTGCGCCACCGGGGCGAGGAAGAGGGGATGCTCGTAACGCTGGCCGAACAGTTCCAGCCGGGTGTGGCCGCCCCGTACGTCGGCCAGGACCCGGCCGTTGAGGCGCAGGCGGTCGAAGGCCTCCTTGTTCCAGCGGAAGGTCAGCTCGTCGGCGGAACCGCTGTGCAGGTAGATCCAGGCGTTGTCGTCGAGGCGGCGGCGGGCATAGGGCTCGTAATCGCTGACGGCGGCGATTTCCCGGGGGATGCGTTCCAGCAGGGGGGTGTTGAAGGCCATGGCGGAATGGGGGCGAGAGGCGATAGGGCAAACTTTACCGGCAAATGGGCGCTGCCGCTGCCACCGCGCCCGGGGCGGGGCGGAGACAGCGGTGGCGTAGGCTCAGTCGTCGGTGGTGCTGCGGGGCTGGCCGGGGGTGGTCGTGCTGGTAGCGCCCACCTGGGGCCGGGGCCCCAGGGGCAGCACCAGGGCACGGCCCTGGCGGCGGATGCCGAGCAGGCCCATCTCCCGGTTGGGGATGCGGCCCAGGGCCAGGTTGAGATCGTAGATTTCCTTCACCGGCTGGCCGTCCAGGCTGTCGATCTCGTCTCCCGGGTCCAGCCCGTTCTGCTCGGCGATGCCCTGGACGGCGAGGATGCGCAGGCCGCCCTTGGCCGGCAGTTCCTGCAGCACCAGACCCAGGCTGCGGGCCGGGTCGTGGGCGGCCAGGTTGGTGGCGGGGCGCGGCACTTCCCGCTTTTCCCCCAGGACCACCCGCACGCTGCGGGACTGCTGCTGGCGCCACAGTTCCAGCTCCAGCCGGTCGCCCGGGGCGGCGGCGGCGAGGAAGCGGTGCAGGTCGCCGCCGTCGGCCAGGGGCCGGCCGGCGATGCCGATCACCAGGTCGCCGGCCTGCAGCCCGGCCTTTTCCGCCGGGGTGTCGGCATGGACCCGGGTCACCAGCACGCCCCGCTGCCGGCCCAGGGCCCGGGCCGCCGTTTCCGTTGCCTGCAGTTCGGCGCCGAGCCAGCCCCGCTTCACCTGGCCGTCCCGGATGAGGATGGCGGCCACCCGCCGGGCCTCTTCCACCGGGATGGCGAAGCCGATGTTGGTATAGCCGCCGGAGCGGGAGAAGGACATGGAATTGATGCCCACCAGCCGGCCCTCGGCGTCGAACAGGGGGCCGCCCGAATTGCCCGGGTTGATGGCCGCATCCGTTTGCAGGAAGGCCACGTGGGGATTGCTCGGCAGGAAGCGCCCGCTGGCGCTGACGATGCCGGCGCTGACGCTGTGGGCCAGGCCGAAAGGCGAACCGACGGCGAAGACCGGGTCGCCGGGGCGCAGCTCCTTGCTGCTGCCCAGGGGCACCGGCGGCGCCAGGGGGGCGGCGGTCTTGAGCACGGCGATGTCGGTGGTGTCGTCGCTGCCCACCACCTTGGCCTCCACCTCCTGGCCGTTGGGGGCGATCACCAGGATCTGCCGGGCGCGGCGCACCACATGGGCGTTGGTCAGGAGATGGCCCTGGGAATCGAAGACGAAACCGGAGCCGGTGCCGTCCGGCACCGGCAGGCCCGGCGCGGTGTTGGCGGCGGCGACGGCGGCAACGCCCTCGCTGCGGCGGACGCGGATCTGCACCACGGAGGGCAGCCGCTCGGCAACCCGCATGGCCAGGCCGCCCTGGCCGGCCGTGCCCTGGGAGGGGCTCGGGGCGGTGATCTGGGGCTGGCCCGGCGTAAGGACGGCGTCCCCGTTGGCGGCGGCGGATGCCATGGCGAAGAAGGCCAGCCAGAGGGCTTGGCGGAGGGGGAAGGTGTGGGTCATGACGGTGTTCCTGGCGGGGTAGGGCAGCTTAAAGGGTCTGCAGGAAGGCGGCCAGGGCCTCCACGTCGGCCTCGTTCAGTTCCAGCTTGCGGATCAGGGGCGACAGGGGCGGGGCGTAGGGGTCGCCGGCGGCCACGGCCTTGGCCGTGGGGTTGCCCATGGCGTTGCCGTACATGCGCAGCAGACCCTTCAGGTCGGGGAAGACGCCGTTGTGCATCCACGGCCCGGCCTGGGCCACGCCCCGCAGGCTGGGGGTGCGGAAGGCGCCCAGGTCGGCCTTCTCCCGGGTCACTTCGAAACGGCCCAGGTCCTGGTTGCGGCGGCCGTAGTAGGAGAGGCCGATGTGGTGGAAACCGTGGTCGGTGAGCAGGGGGCCGTTGTGGCAGTTCATGCAGCGGGCCTGGGTGCGGAACAGGTGCAGGCCCTGCAGCTCCTTGTCGGAAAGGGCGTCCCTGCGCCCGGCCAGGAAACGGTCGAAGGCCGTGGCCGGCGGGCGCAGGCTGCGCACGAAGTCGGCCAGGGCCCAGGCCAGCTGGGCCTCATCCAGGGTGGGGGCGGCGAAGGCGGCCTGGATCAGGCTGCGGTGCTCCTCCAGGCCGTTGACCCTGGCCACGGCGGCGGCGATGGGGTGGTTCATCTCCACCGGGTTGGCGATGGGGCCGAGCACCTGGGCTTCCAGGCTGTCCACCCGGCCGTCCCAGAACAGCTTGGCGGCGAAGGGGGCGGCAAAGAGGGGCGGGGTGCGGCGGCGGCCCATGAGCTGGTCCTCGCCCACGGCCAGGGGCTTGCCGTCGGTGAAGGATTTTTCCGGCTGGTGGCAGGAGGCGCAGGAAACCTGGCCCTTGGCGGAGAGGCGGGGGTCGAAGAAGAGGGCCCGGCCCAGGGCCACCCGGGCGGCCTGGCGGGGGCTTGCGGCGGGCGCCACGGCGGGCACCGGCGCCATTTCCTGCCAGGTTACGCCCGCATCCACCTGGGGCTTGGGCCAACTGCCGGGGGCGCCCTGGTAGAGGCGGCGCAGGCAGGCGTTGTCCCAGGCGCCGTTGCTGCGGCAGGCGATGTCGGGGGCGGCGGCCAGGGCCGGGCCGGCCGCCAGCAGCAGGGTGAGGAGGAGGGGCTTGGAAAACGGAGTGATGTTCATGGCGGGCCTCAGAAGCGGTAACCCAGTTCCAGCCAGAACTGGCGGCCGGTTTCGTACTGGGGGATGTTGTTGACCGGCTCCAGCTGCATGGAGCGGTTGAGCACGTTGTCGATGCGCAGGTTGGCGAAGAGGCTCTGGGTGCCGACCACTTTCTGGCTCCAGCCAATGTTCATGTCCCAGGACAGGGAGCCGGGGTACTGCTTGGTTTTCCAGACGTCGTAGGTTTCGCCGCTGATCGTCTGAGTGGTGCCGGTATCCACCACCGCCTTGTAGCCGCTCTTGAGGCGGAAGAAGTTGGTGATGGTCAGGTTCCAGGCCGGGATGCTGGAAAGGGTGGTCAGGCGCAGGGTCTTGGGCCGGTTGAAGTTGTTGGCGGGGCGGTCGAGATAGTGGATCAGCTGGCCGTTGTAGACGATGTACTTGTCGAAGTTGCTCTGGCTGATGGCGCTCTCGCTGATGTCGGTGTGGGAGCGCTTGTTTTCCGTGATGTCCAGGCCCAGCTCCCATTGATGGGTGGTGGCGGCTAGCTTCCAGGGCACGGTGGAGCGCAGGGTCAGGGTGGTGATGTCGGTTTCGGTACGGCCGTCGTTGGTATAGCTGTAATAGTTTTTGTTGGTGACCATATCCTTGATGGTGCGCAGGGTAACCTGGTCCTTGCCTTCCCGATGGATGAACTTCAGTTCCGCCAGCCAGCCATCGAAGCGCTGGGAGAGGCCCAGCATCTGCTCGTCGTCGAAGGGAATATTGATTTCGTTGAAGCGGTTGGCAGCGGCGCTGTTGGGCGCGCTATATACCCAGTCGGTGATCTTGCCGGCGGTAATGGTGCGGGACTCGGTGATCTTCAAGGCTTCCCGACCTTCTTTTAGACGATAGGCGTAAAAGGAGCGGCCGTAATAGCGGTTTTGGCCCAGGATGACGTTGGTGCGGTTATTCCCCAGCACGTCCAGGTTGAGGGAAAAACGGGGCGCCAGGGTGGCTTTGTCCATGTAGTCGTCCCAGTCGCCGCGCAGGCCGAAGCGGGTGCGCAGACGCTTCCAACTGATGTCGTCCTCCAGGAAGTAACCAAATTTTTGGGTGGAGAAAGATATCTCTCCTGCCCGATAAATATCCCGTTTGTTGAAATACTGCCCAGGGCCGCTGACGGTGGTTCCGCCACTGACGTAGGAATAGGGGGAGAGGGAACAGGTGTCGCTGTCCGTCCCACCACCGGCTAGGGCACAGGTGGTCGTGCTCTTGGCGTTGGCCGGCAGGTAGGAGTAGTGGTTGTTAAGGCGGGCATAGCGGGCCTCCTCCGTCTCGAACTCGGCACCGGCCATGAAGCGGTGGGCTGTGGGGCCCAGGGCCAAGGGGATGGATTCGAAGCGGGCCAGCAGGGAGGCGGCCTTGGAACTCTGGTCCACATTGCCCCAGGCGCCTTCCACCACAGTGGTTGCATTGGGCGCCGGATTCCAGTTTTTTGCGGCGGAGGGGCGCCAGGACTTCATGTAGTCGGTTTCACCCCGGCGGGAGCTGTCGCTACTGCTGTAGCCGGCCTGGACGAACCACTTGCCGGTACTCATCCGATGCTCCAGGGCCGCCTGCAGCTGCTGGCCGCCGGAAGTCAAGGTGAAGCCGGAATCCTTTTGGTTCTTGATGAAGTAATTGTCTTCTCCCGGGGCGTCCACCACCGTCACCCGCAGCCGAGTATCCGGTGAAATGTTGATGACGTTCTTCAGCCACAAGTTGTCGATCTGCCGGGTCTGGGTTTTCTCCGCCGCATCCGTGGTGCTGCCGTTGCTGCTGTAGGCCCGCAGGGGAATGTCGGAGGTGCGGCGGCTGAAGGCAGCAGTGACGCCCCAGCTCTCGTTGATGCGGCCGCTGACGTTGCCCTTGTAGAAAACCTTGCGGAAACGGGGCTGGGCCGTGTATTCACTGGAATTCTGGAAGGCCTCGTAATCCCGTTCGTCCACGATCAGCTTGGTCCAGTTGCTGCTGGTGTACTGCACACTCATGGCCCCGCTCAGCTCGGCGCTGGGGTCGCAGGTTTCCACATTGACCACGCCGCCGTTGAAGCCGCCGTAGCGGGCCGAGACGTTGCTATCGGCGATCTGCAGTTTGCAGATGAGACTGGTGTCCAGCGCGATGCCCTGGGCGGCGCTGGGCGGGTCCGTGAAATGGTTGGGATTGTTGGAACCGGGGTCGATGTCGTTGTTGATGCGGGCCCCGTCCACCTGGAACAGGTTCTGGTAGTACTTGGCGCCGTTGATGGAAATGTCCTGGGGCGCGATTTCCCCCTGGCGCTTGCTCTGCATGCGGGTCTCGCTGAACTGCACCCCGGGGTGCATCTTCAGCAGGCTGGTGGCGTCGCCGTTGCCGGCGGGGAAGCTGCGGATCAGTTCCTCGTCGATGGTACGGCCGCCGAGAAAGGGGTCCCGCTGGTCCACCACCTTCACTTCAGGCAAATGACGGTCCGCAGGGGCGGCGGGGAGGATGGGCGTCGCCGGCCGCGCCAGTGCCGGCAGGGCCTCCAGCAGCACCGTGTTGCTGCCGGTGCTGCGGTAGCCGATGCGGGTGCCGGCCAGCAGGCGTTCCAGGGCCTGCAGGGGTGGCAGGCTGCCGCTGACGGCGGCGGAACGGCGGCCTTCCACCAGTGCCGGCGGGAAGCTGATCTGCAGGCGGGTCTGGCGGCCCAGCTCGATCAGGGCCGGTCCCAGGGCCTGGGCCGGAATGTCGAGGCGCACGGCGACGCCGGCGGCCGGCGCCTCCGCCGCCTGCAGCGGCAGTGCGGCCAGGGGCGAGAGCAGGGCCACGGCCAGGGCCAGGGGCCGCAGGCGGGGCAGAGGCACGGGGGAGGAGAG
>NZ_JBXAST010000012.1:0-71716 GCF_058809645.1 Azospira sp. MPR-E4
GGCAAAAAAAGGGGCCGCAGTGCGCGGCGAGGCAAAACAAAGGGGCCGCTGTTGCGGCCCCTGGGGCGTGGCCGGTGCGGGCTATTTGTATTCCCGCCATTCGGGCGGGGTTTCGTCGTGGTCCCCGTGGGGGTGGCGTTCCCAGGCCTGGGCGTAGGCCTTGGAGGAGGACTTGAGGGGCCGTTCGGGCGCTTCCAGATTGTGCAGCTGGGTTTCCTCGACATAGTAGATGAGGGCCCGCATCAGCTTGCTCATGAGGGTGTTGTCGAGGTGGAAGCCCTGGTCCACCAGGCCTTCTTCCAGGCCCCGGTAGGTGTAGTCGGTGAGGTCGTAGGCGACGGCCACGGCCCGCTTTTCCGTCTCGGGCACGGCGTCCAGGTTTTCCAGGCCGGTCAGCAGATCGGCGGCTTCAGGCACTTGCCCCGGGGGGAAGCGGGAAAACAGGATTTCCCGCTTCTTTTGAGTATCCAGACGGCGCGACAACTTGGCGGCGACTCGTTTCATGGCCCTCTCCCCGAGGTTCTGCTGTTAGGCTCGTTACGGCTTATTCTGCATGATCTGCAGACCCTTGAGAAGGTTGAGGGCCTGGTTCAGCTGGTAGTCGCTCTTGGAGGCGAATTCGGCCGGCGCCGGCAGTTCGGACTTCTCATCCTCTTCCTTGCCCTTGTTCTTGCCGTTGGCCTTGCCATCCTTGGATTTGGGCGCCGCGGCGGCTTCCTTTTCCTTGTCGTTGATCAGGTGGCGTTCCAGGTCGGCTTCCCGCAGGCGCTCCGGAGAGGCGCCGTTGGCGGACTCTTCCACATTGATGTCCGGCACGATGCCCTTGGCCTGGATGGAGCGGCCGTTGGGCGTGTAGTAGCGGGCGGTGGTGAGCTTGATGGCGGTGTTGCCGGGCAGGGGCAGCACGGTCTGCACCGAGCCCTTGCCGAAGGTCTGGGTGCCCAGCACCACGGCGCGCTTGTGGTCCTGCAGGGCGCCGGCGACGATTTCGGAGGCGGAGGCGGAGCCGCCGTTCACCAGCACCACCAGGGGCACCTTCTTCACTTCGGCCGGCAGGTTCTTCAGGTAGTCGTCGCGGCTGCCGCGCAGGTAGTCCTCGGCGCTGGCGAAGTACTGGTGCTTGGCGTCCGGGGTGCGGCCGTCGGTGGACACCACCAGGGCCTTGGCCGGCAGGAAGGCGGCGGAGACGCCGACGGCACCGTTGAGCAGGCCGCCCGGGTCGTTGCGCAGGTCCAGCACCAGACCCTTGAGGGCGCCGTCCTTGTACAGGTCGGAGAGGTGCTTGACCAGGGAGGGACCGGTGTTTTCCTGGAACTGGGTGACACGCACGTAGCCGTAGCCCGGTTCCACCAGCTTGGACTTGACGCTCTGCACCTTGATCACTTCCCGGTTCAGGGTGACGACGATGGGCTTCTGCTCGCCCTTGCGCACGATGGTCAGGGTGATGGGAGTCTTGGGCTTGCCGCGCATGCGCTTGACGGCGTCGGAGAGGGTCATGCCCTTGACCGGGGTGTCGTCCAGCTTGACGATCAGGTCGCCGGCCTTGAGCCCGGCGCGGAAGGCGGGGGTGTCCTCGATGGGGGAAACCACCTTGACGAAGCCGTCTTCCATGCCGACTTCAATGCCGAGGCCGCCGAATTCGCCCTGGGTGCCGACCTGCAGTTCCTTGAAGGAATCCGCATCCAGGTAGGAGGAGTGGGGGTCCAGATTGGAGAGCATGCCGGAGATGGCATTGGTGATCAGCTTCTTGTCTTCCACCGGCTCCACATAGCCCTGCTTGATGGCGTTGAAGACTTCGGCGAAGGTGCGCAGCTCCTCGACGGGCAGCCCGGCCCGGGTTTCCTTGTCGGCGATGGCGGAAATCTGGACCGACAGCAGGATGCCGGCCACCATGCCGACCCCGATCAGTCCCACCTGTTTCAACGGCTTGCCCATCTTCACAAAAAGTCTCCTACTTCAAGCTCGCCCATTTGAGCGGGTCGAGCGGCTGGCCTTGATGGCGAAGTTCAAAGTATAAACCGGATTCCGGGTTGCCACCGCTGTTGCCGATGACGGCGACAACCTCGCCCGGCTTCACCGTTTCCCCCACGTGTTTGTAGAGGGATTCGTTGTTGCCGTAGATGGTCAGGTAGCCGTCGCCGTGGTCCAGGATCAGCAGGTTGCCGAAGCCCCGCATCCAGTCGGCGAAGACCACCCGGCCGGCGGCCACGGCATGGACGTCACCCCCGGCGGCGGCCCGGATGAAGAGGCCCTTCCAGGTGCTGCCTTCCTGGCGGGCAGTGCCGAAGCGATTGCTGACGGTGCCCCGCACCGGCAGGCGCAGGGAGCCCTTGAGGCGGGCGAAGTCCCCGGAGAAGCGCGCCAGGCCTGCGTCGGGGGTCTTGTCGTTGTCGATGCCGGGTGTTTGACCGCCGCTTCCGGCGGGCCGTTCCGCCGGCGCCCTGGGCTTGGCTTCGGGCTTGGGCGGCCGGGCCTTCTGCTGGGCGATGATGCGGGAGAGGCCGTCGATGAGGCGGGTCAGGCGCTTTTCGTCCTGCTGCAGGGCGCCGATTTCCTTGCGGCGGGATTCGATCTGCTGGGAAATCTTGGCCAGGGTGGCCTGGCGCTGGTTCTTCTGGGCCAGCAGCTGCTGGTGCTGCTCCTTCTGCTTGGCTTCCACCTCGGCCAGCTCGGTTTCCCGGTTGCGGGTGTCTTCGGCCAGGGCCTTCTTCTGCTTCAGGGTGCTGCCGATCTGCTGCAGCAGGGCCGTACGCGCCTTGGCCACGGCCGACAGGTAGTAGAGGTCCCGTGCCATCTGGTTGGGGTTGTCGCCGTTCAGCAGCAGGCGCAGGGAGTCGGAACCCTCGCCCCCTTCCATGTACTGACGGGTCAGGAGCCGCTCCAGCTGGGTGCGCTGGCCCGCCAGGGTGCCTTCCAGTTCCCGGGCCTGGCTGGCCAGCTGCTGCAGGGTGTTCTGCAGGTTGCCCCGCTGGCCGGACAGCTGGCGCAGGTCCCGGGACAGGTTGGAGATGCCCTTTTCCGCATCCTTCAGCTGGTCGGCCACGTCGGCCCGGGATTCCTCGGCGGTGGCCACTTCCTTGCGCAGGCTGTCGATGCGGCCCTGCAGCTCCTTCAGGTCAGCCTTGCTGCTTTCCGCCTGATGCTCCGGATTGGCAACGGCGCCGGCCGTCACGCCGGCGGCAACCGCCGCCGCTTTGCGCGGCGTGCTGGCGGCTTTGGTCGGGGCTTTGCCCGGCACGGCCTTGGTCGCAGGCTTGGCCGTGGTTTTGGCAGGTGCCTTGGTCGGCGGTGCCGACTTTTTCAGCGGCGCCTTCTGTACCACCACCTTGGCCGGCGTTTTGCTGGAAGCGGCGGGTTTGGTCGCCGGCGTGGCGGCCAGAGAGGCGGACTGGTGCAGGGACAGGCCCCCCAACAGGGCCAGCAGAAGGGTTCGCCCGAGGCCGCTTGGCCGTGGCGAGGTGGATGTGCCGGAATGCCGCGTGCCGCTCACCCCGGCATTACCCGCGAAAAGTGGAGAGTGGGGCAGGTCAGGGGGCGCTGCGGCGATGCGGTCCTGTACATGGGGCTGTGGCCAGATTGGGGGTGGGGAGAGGGTTTTTTGACCGCACTACTGCAAAGACGGTTGATGTGGATTAAATCGAGCCGGCACTCGGTAGGCTAGATTAATGGATTATTTTATAATGATTTCGCCCCAGCCACGAGCCTGTCCGGAGCTTCCGCGCCCGACGCAGCCGTTCGCCAGCCCGGGTTTTACTGGAGAAGTGCCGCGGTGGAAGCTTCCTTTAACTTGATTGAAAAGCAGGAACATATCGAACTGGCCGCCCGGGCGCTGAAGGCGATCGCCCATCCCTTGCGCCTGAAGATACTCTGCGTGGTCGGCGATCAGGAAGCCTGCGTGCAGGAAATCGTCGATGCTGTCGGTACCTCCCAAAGCAATATTTCCCAGCACCTGGCCATCCTGCGGGAGAAGGGCGTGCTGCTGACGCGCAAGGACGCCAACCGGGTCTATTACCGGGTGGGCGACGCCCGTACCCTGCAACTGATCGGCATGATGCGCGAGGTCTTCTGCGGCGTGCCCCAGGGCAGCGGCCACTAGAATCACCCCTGGGGGGCGTGGTTGCGGTAATCTCCCCGAGTCGTTTTCCCCTCATCACCCCTTACGGAGTCTGGTTTGGATTTTATTAAGCAGAACGCTTTTCTGGTCGGTCTGGTCCTGGCGAGTGGCCTGGCCCTGGTGGTTTCCCTGCTGCGCGGCAATGGCGGCAAGGCCGTTTCCGCCACCGACGCCACCCTGCTGATCAACCGGGAAGATGCCCTGGTGATCGACGTGCGCGATCCGGCCGAGTTCGCCACCGGCCACCTGCCCAATGCCCGCAACACGCCCCTGAACAAGCTGGACGAACACCTGGCCTCCCTGGACCAGTACAAGGACCGGGCCATCGTGGTCTGCTGCGCTTCCGGCATCCGTTCCGCCAAGGCCTGCGAGCAGATGCGCAAGGTCGGCTTTGCCAAGGTGGTGAATCTCTCCGGCGGTGTCGGCACCTGGACCCAGGCCGGCCTGCCCCTGTCCCGCGGCAAGGCCTGAGGAGTCCGTCATGAAACGTGTTCTGATGTATTCCACCGCCGTTTGTCCCTACTGCATCCGCGCCGAGCAACTGCTCAAGAGCAAGGGCGTGGCCGAAATCGAGAAGGTCCGGGTGGACCTGGAGCCGGCCCGCCGCGAGGAAATGATGGAAAAGACCGGCGGCAAGCGTACCGTGCCCCAGATTTTCATCGGCGACACCCACGTCGGCGGCTGCGACGACCTCTATGCCCTGGACCGTGCCGGGGGGTTGGTGCCCCTGCTGGCCGACGAGTCCTGAGTCTCCCTTTCAACCGAATCACTGGAAATCCAAACCATGAGCCAAGCCGAATCCCCCGTTTTCGCCATCGAAAAGCTGTACGTCAAGGATCTGTCCGTCGAAGTGCCGAATGCGCCCCAGATTTTCCTGGAGCAGACCTCCCCCCAGGTGGACATCCAGCTGCGTAGCGAAGGCTCCGGTCTGGGCGACGGCATGTTCGAAGTGGTGTTGACCGTCACCGTCACCGCCAAGCTGGAAGACGGCAAGACCGTGTTCCTGGTGGAAGCCGGCCAGGCCGGCGTGTTCCAGATCCGCAACGTGCCGGAAGAAAATCTGGAGCCCCTGCTGGCCATCGCCTGCCCCAATGTGCTCTTCCCCTATGCCCGGGAAGTGGTTTCCAGCGCCATCGCTCGCGCCGGCTTTGCCCCCGTGGTGCTGCAGCCGGTCAATTTCGAGGCCCTCTACATGGCCCGTCAGGCCGAAGCCCAGCAGGCTGGTGCCAACGAAGTTCCCATCCAGTAATTCAACCGGCAGCCGGAGGTAGGACATGTGCCAGCGCGTATCTTCTTGGATGACGGTTTTGTCGCGTGCCCTGCTTCTTTGTCTGCCGGCCCTGGCCGTCCAGGCGGCTGACTACCGTTCGGTGGAGCCGGGCGAAGGCTCGGCTGCCGCCATCCTCTACGATTCGCCCTCGAAGAAGGGGGTGCCCCAGTTCATCATCCGCCGCTATACCCCGGTGGAAGTGGTGGTCAATCTGGAAGGCTGGGCCAAGGTCCGGGATGCGGCCGGCGGTCTGGCCTGGATCGAGCGGGCCGCCCTGGCGGATCGCCGCACCCTGCAGGTGACTGCGGACCGGGCCGAGGTGCACCAGGCTGCCGATACCGCCTCACCCCTGGCATTCCAGGCGGAAAAGGGCGTCGCCCTTGAGCTTCTGGAAGCGGCGCCGGCCGGCTGGGCCAAGGTCCGGCATCGCGATGGCCAGACCGGCTATCTCCGGGCCAACCAGGTCTGGGGTCTTTAAGTATTGATCCATCCATGAATATTGCCGTTCTAGGTGCCGGCGCCTGGGGAACCGCGCTGGCCATCGCCTTTGCTCCGGCCCACCGGGTCCGTCTGTGGTCCTGGGAGCAGCCCCAGGTCGAGATCATGGCCCGGGAGCGGGCCAACAGCCGCTACCTGCCGGGTGCTTCGTTCCCCGAGGGGCTGGAGGTCGGCTCCGACCTGGCCTGGGCGGCCGCCGATGCGGACCTGTTGCTGGTGGCGACGCCCCTGATCGGTCTGCGTCCCACGCTGCGCAGCCTCAAGGCTGCCGGCCTGGCCGGCACGGTACCCGTGCTGTGGGCCTGCAAGGGCCTGGAGGCTGGTTCCGCCAAGCTGCCGCACCAGGTGGTGGCGGAAGAGCTGGGCGCCGATCATCCCTGTGGCGCCCTTTCCGGCCCCAGCTTTGCCGATGAAGTGGCGCGGCAGCAGCCGACGGCCATCACCCTGGCTTCTGCCGATGGGGAACTGGCGGCCCGCCTGGCGCGGCAGCTGCATACGCTGCGCCTGCGCATCTACGCCCACGATGATGTGGTGGGGGTGGAGGTGGGCGGTGCGGTGAAGAATGTGCTGGCCATTGCCACCGGCATCGCCGACGGCCTGGACCTGGGACTCAATGCCCGGGCGGCCCTGGTGACCCGGGGACTGGCCGAAATCGCCCGTCTCGGCGAGGCCCTGGGCGGGCGGCGGGAAACCTTCATGGGCCTGGCGGGGATGGGTGACCTGATCCTCACCTGTACCGGCGACCTGTCCCGCAACCGCCGGGTTGGCCTGGCCCTGGGGCAGGGCAAGACCCTGGCCCAGACCCTGGTGGATCTGGGGCATGTGGCGGAGGGTGTCAGCACGGCCGCCGAGGTGGCCGGACTGGCCCGTCGCCTGGGCATCGACATGCCTATCACTGCCGCCGTGGATGCGGTGCTGCACCACGACCTGCCGGCCGCCGAGGCGGCGAGCCAGCTGCTTTCCCGGGACCCCAAGCCCGAGCAGGGCTGATTTGCCGATGACCTAACGGCCGCCGGCAAAGTCCAGTTGCCGCCAAACTTCAAACGCCATCACGGCGGCAGCATTGGAAAGATTGAGACTGCGCTGGTCCGGCAGCATCGGCAGGCGCAGTCGTTGCTCCGGGGCAAACTGGCCCAGGATTTCCTCAGGCAAACCCGCCGTTTCCCGACCAAAAACGAAGGCATCGTCTTGCCGATATCGCACCGTGTCGTAACGTTGTCCGCCGCGGGTGGATAGGGCGAAAAGACGCCGTCCCGCCATGGCCGCCAGGCAGCTCTGCCAGTCTCCATGGCGTGTGACTTTGGCATATTCGTGGTAGTCCAGCCCCGCCCGCCGCAATTGTTTGTCCGAAAGATCGAATCCCAAAGGTTCGATGAGATGTAATTCACAGCCAGTATTGGCGCAAAGGCGAATAATGTTGCCGGTGTTGGGCGGGATTTCGGGCTGGTAAAGAATGATGGCGGTCACGAAGGCACAATGCGGCTTGGGTTGGTTGGTAAAAAAGCGCTATAGTTCAAAAAATTAAGCGTCAATCTTAAAGCAGATTGGAGATTTTATGGCGCGGCCGGAGAAAATCCGACTCGGTGACCTGTTGATTCAGCAAGGGCTGCTGACCGAAGCGCAGCTCAAGCTGGCCCTGGAAGAGCAAAAGCTGACTGGCCGCAAGCTGGGCCGCATTTTCGTGGATGGGGGGTACGTCAGCGAGGAGCAGATTTCCCAGGCGCTGGCCCGCCAGTTGCGCATTCCCTTCTTCGACCTGAAGACCTTCAACGTCAAGCCGGACCTCACCAAGCTGCTGCCCGAGGCCCAGGCTCGCCGCTTCCGCGCCATTCCCCTGGAAGACCGGGGCAGCGCCCTGCTGGTGGGTCTGGTGGATCCCACCGACCTGCTGGCCTACGACGAAATCGTCCGCCTCGTCCGGCGGGATATCGAGCTGGCGGTGGTAACCGAGAGCCAGCTGCTGGTCACCATCGACCGCCTGTACCGGCGTACCGAGGAAATCTCCGGCCTGGCCAAGGAACTGCAGGCCGAGCTGGGCGACATGCCCATCGAATTCGGCGAACTGCTGGGGTTGACCCCGGGCGCCGAAGATGCGCCGGTGGTGAAGCTGCTGCAGACCGTGTTCGAGGAAGCGCTGCGCACCCGCGCATCGGACATCCACATCGAGCCCCAGGAGGCGCGCCTGCGCATCCGCTTCCGCATCGACGGCGTGCTGCACATCCAGACCGAGGCCGACCCGAAAATCGCCACTGCCGTGGCCCTGCGCCTGAAGCTGATGTCCGGCCTGGACATTTCCGAAAAGCGCCTGCCCCAGGATGGACGCTTCAACATCAAGGTGCGCAACAATCCGGTGGACGTGCGTATTTCCACCATGCCCACCCAGTACGGCGAGTCGGTGGTGATGCGGATACTGGCCCAGTCCAACGGTATCCTCGGCCTCGACAACATCCACATGCCGGCCCATATCCTGGACCGTCTGCGGCATGCCATCCACCGCCCCAGCGGCATCGTCCTGGTCACCGGGCCCACCGGCTCCGGCAAGACCACCACCCTGTATGCGGCCCTGTCCGAACTGAATACCACGGAAAAGAAGGTCATCACCGTGGAAGACCCGGTGGAATACCGGCTGCCGGGCATCAACCAGGTGCAGGTGCACGAAAAGATCGACCTTTCCTTTGACCGGGTGCTGCGTACGGCCTTGCGCCAGGATCCGGACATCATCCTGGTGGGCGAAATGCGCGACCAGATGACGGCCGAAATCGGCATGCGGGCCGCCATGACCGGCCACCTGGTGCTGTCCACCCTGCACACCAACGATGCCATCTCCACGCCTATCCGCCTGCTCGACATGGGGGTGCCGCGCTACATGGTGGCTCTGTCCCTGCAACTGGTCCTGGCCCAGCGTCTGGTGCGCGTGATCTGCGATTCCTGTGCCGCGCCCCATGTGCCGGAGCCCCACGAGCGCGAGTGGCTGCGCTATGAACTGGGCGAGCAGCTCGACGGTCACCACTTCAAGAAGGGTACCGGGTGCCCCCACTGCGGCGGAACCGGCTACCAGGGGCGTACCGGTGTATGGGAAATGCTGGAAATGACCAGCGAGGTGGTGGAAGCCACCAATCAGGACGATCCTTCCATCTTCATGCAGGCAGCCCGCAAGCAGATGTGCGGCAACACCCTGCGCCGGGATGCGGTACGCCTGGCCCGTCAGGGCCGCACCACCATTGACGAGGCCATGCGCGTGGCCAGCCAGACGGAAGACTGAGCGTGGCCAATTTCAGCTATCGGGGCCGCAGCAGCGGCGGTGGCCTGGTCAATGGCTCCCTGGAGGCCATGTCTGCTTCGGCCGTGGCCGATCAACTGTTGTTGCAGGGAATTACGCCGCTGGAAATCAAGCCGGCTCCCAAGCAGGAGGATGGGGGCGGCTTCAAGTTCAACCTGACCCTGTTTGCGGAAAAAGTCCGTCATGTGGACGTGCTGCTTTTCAGCCGCCAGATCTATACCCTGCTCAAGGCCGGCGTGCCGATCATGCGCGCCTTGGCCGGCTTGCAGGAATCCAGCAGCAACGGCGCCATGAAGCGGCTGTTGCAGGAAGTGCGGGAGAGCCTGGACTCCGGCCGTGAATTGTCCGCGTCTCTGGCGCGTCACTCGACTGTTTTCCCCCCGTTCTATCTCTCCATGGTGCGGGTGGGGGAAATGACCGGTCGGCTGGAGGAGATATTCCTCCGTCTCTTCTACCACCTGGATTTCGAGCAGTTCATGCGCAACCAGGTGAGGTCGGCCCTGCGTTATCCAAGCTTTGTAGTGGCGGCCATGGCGATTGCCATTGTGGTGGTGAATATCTGGGTGATTCCTGCTTTCGCCCAGGTCTTCAAGGGCTTCAATGCCAAGTTGCCCTTCATGACCCAGTTGCTCATCAATTTCTCCGATTTCATGGTGGCCGATTGGCCCTACCTGCTGGCGGGATTGATCGGGGGGATATTTGCCTTCCGCGCCTGGGTGGCGACACCTGTGGGGCGCTACCTGTGGGACCGGACCAAGCTACGGGTCCCCATTGCCGGAAAGATTGTGGAAAAGGCCACGCTGGCTCGCTTTTCCCGCAGCTTCGCCTTGGCGGTGCGTAGCGGCGTGCCTGTTGTGCAGGCCATGAGCGTGGTGGCCCAGACGGTAGACAATGTCTTCATCGCGGACAAGATCGAGAAAATGCGCGAAGGCGTGGAGCGGGGTGAGTCCGTCCTGCGTACCGCCATCAGTGCCAGGGTATTTACTCCCATCGTGCTGCAGATGGTGGCTGTCGGGGAGGAGTCTGGTGCTTTGGACGACATGATGGAAGAGGTGGCGGACATGTATCAGCGGGAGGTGGAATACGAACTGAAAAACCTGTCCCAGCAGATTGAGCCCATTCTCATCGTCGCCCTCGGCATCCTGGTGCTGATTCTGGCATTGGGCATCTTCCTGCCGATCTGGGACCTGGGCAGGGTTGCCTTCAAGCGCGGATAACAATGAGGCACCGGGCTTGGGGGGCTTCCCGTTTTGAGCTGCTGGTCGTTCTAGTGGTTGCTTTGGTGTTGCTGGCGGCTTTGCTGTACCGATTTCGAGAAGTGCAGATGGCGGTTGAGCGAACAGCTGTGGTTTCTGTACTGGACACTATACGAGCCGGAGTATGGTTAGAGGCTGCGGCCCGCATCGGTGTGGAAGGTGATGGGGCCTTGGTGCATTTGGCAACAGAGAATCCTTTCCCTGCTTTACATGGGGCGGTTTATTCCTATGCGGGTGTAATCTCCGGGGATGATCGCAACTTACAAGCTGGGGCTTGGTATTTTGATGTGGAGCGGAAGAAAATCCTTTATCAGCCAAGGTTCTCCGAGAACTTTTTCACAAGCGAAATGACGTCCGGCAGCGTAGAGTTCACAATTGCCGCGGTGTACCGAGAGTCCCCGCCCCATGGGCGAGTTTTTGAAGGAATGCGCCTTACTGGTCAATGTGCGTGCGCGTGGTTGCCAAAACATTATGCGGTTTCACCCGCAGGGAGAAAGCAGTGAAGTTAATCAAGGCCAAGCAGAAGGGTTTTACCCTTATTGAATTGATCGTGGTGATCATCATCCTGGGTATCCTGGCGGCAACGGCTTTGCCTCGTTTCGTTAATCTGCAGGTGCAGGCGCGCCAAGCCAAGTTACAGGGTGCAGTAGCTTCCGTGCGCGCTGCTTCTGCCCTGTTCCATGCTACCTGTTTGGCTAGTGCTGGAAACGGCGGAGCTTGTCCTGCGAATGCCTCGGTGATCAACGTTCCGATGGAGGGGGTCAATATTACCGGGGTTGCTCAATATCCGACGGCCGATGCTAACGGTATTGTTGCAGCTGCTGGCTTGCTGGCCGGGGCTGCTGCTGGCGCGGGGGTGGATTACGTGACCAGCGGCGGCGGCGCCGGAGCTGCCACTACCCTGACCATTGCAGTTCCAGGCGGTACCGGCACCAATTGCCAGTTCACCTATCAGTCGGCGCAGATTTCCGGTACTGCTGTCATCGCACCGGTCATTGGTACTGCGATCAACAATTCTGAATGTCTGTAGTTTTTTTCTAAAGGAGTCTTTACT
This sequence comes from Azospira sp. MPR-E4, assembly GCF_058809645.1. Lineage (NCBI taxonomy): Bacteria > Pseudomonadati > Pseudomonadota > Betaproteobacteria > Rhodocyclales > Rhodocyclaceae > Azospira > Azospira sp. MPR-E4. The sequence continues at coordinate 11,473 of NZ_JBXAST010000012.1, forward strand.
GTGAAAAGCCAACAAAAAGGTTTCACCCTGATCGAACTGATCGTGGTGATCGTCATTCTGGGTATCCTGGCTGCAACTGCCCTGCCCAAGTTCATCGACCTGGGCAGCGATGCCCGCAGGGCGGTGATGGCCGGTGTAGAAGGCTCCATGCGTGGTGCCAATTCCATGATTTACGGCAAGGCGGCAGCAGCGGGTAATCTTTCCGGCTCCAGCACTGTGGCGGTTCCCGGCGGTTCGGTGGCGACGCTGAACGGTTATGCTTCGAATGCAACAGAACTTGCCAAAGCGATGGATTTGAGTCCTGAAATTGTTGTCAATGGTACCAATATCGAACATAGCAAGGCCGCTACTGCAGCGTCTTGTTCTATCACTTATACCGCCCCCGCAGCGGCTGGCCAGGTGCCGACTTATACTTCCAACTATTCCGCTACCAACGCCTGCAACTAATAAGTTCAGGCTGGTAGGTGCCCGTAACTAGGGCAATAGGGCGGCCCGGGCATGTCTCGGGCCGTTTTTTTAAGGGTGTCCCAGGCATGAGATCATCTAGAGGGTTTACGTTGGTGGAGTTGGTCACCACGATGATCGTGCTCGGCATTCTGGCTGCCTTTGCCATTCCCAAGTTCGACGGCAGGCACGGTTTTTCTGCCCGGGGGTTCTCTGACCAGTTGCTGTCACTGCTACAGGAAGCGAGGCGTACAGCAGTGGCGCAGCGACGTATAGTGTGCGTTGCAGCAAACGGTGCGGAAATTTCCGTTAGCAAATCCCAGTTTGCAGCCAGCGGTGGCGTTTGTAATCAGCCCCTAACCAATCCGAACAGTTCTGGTAACTACGTTTTGCCTATCCCAGTCGGCATCATGTTGGCAGGCTTCCCCGATAAAGTCCCCTTGCAGTTTGACCCCTTGGGTCGTTTATCTCCCACGACGACAGTACAACTGAATATAACTTCCGCTGAAGGGAATTTTTCCCTGAGCATCGAGGGCGAAACCGGGTATGTGCACTACTGACGGTCGGCCCAGTGGCCTGTTATCGGTTACCCAGTCCTCCATTGAAGGGCGGGGCTTCACTCTCATCGAAACGATTGTGTTCATTCTCGTGGTGGGGATTGGGGTGGTTGGATTGTTGTCTGCGATGAGTGCTGCATTTCGCTTCAGTGCCGACCCCTTGCCGCGAAAGCAGGCTTTGGCCTTGGCCGAATCCCTGATGGAAGAGATTACTTCTGCTGGATTCACCTTTTGCCAGCCCCTGGACCCTAATTTTTTTTCTGCCACCAACACGGCCCAGTGCAGTACTGGTATGGCTGAGGGGGTTAAGCCGGATGGCGCTGAGACTCGCCCGTACGATAACGTCAACGATTATGTTGATAAATTCGGCGAGCCGAAGGAAATTGCTGCGACGGATTTGTCCTCCGGCATTGCTGCACCCGCCGGCTATAGGGCTTGGGTAACCGTTTCTGAGTTTGGCATTGCCGGTATCTCTCCAGCTGAATCCTTGCTGGTCAATGTGTTGGTGACCGGCCCCAACAACGCCCGGATCAGCCTCGATGGCTTCCGTACCCGTCATGCGCCGCGGGTGTCGCCATGAGCCAGGCGCGTCATCGTCAGCGGGGCTTCACCTTGATCGAAGCCATTGTCGCCATGGTGCTGCTGGGGATTGCGGGCTCGCTGGTGGGCTTGTTCATTCGGGTCCCCATCGAAGGCTATTTCGACACGGAGCGCCGGGCCCGCCTGACGGATACGGCGGATACCTCCTTGCGCCGTATGGCGCGGGATTTACGCCTAGCCCTGCCCAACAGCATCCGCATAACTGCAGTCGGTAACGTGCGTTACCTCGAGTTTCTGCAGACCCGGGCTGGCGGGCGCTATCGTGCCGATCCGACTGCTGCAGGTGGCGGCAATCCGTTGGAATTTGGCATTGCGGACGCCAACGGCTTCGACGTACTGGGTACTCCACCGGTTTTTCAGGCGGGGGACCATGTCGCCATTGCCAATCTGGGGACGGATTCGGGGGCGGATGCCTATACCGGCAACAATATGGTGCCTGTCACCGGCATTGCGGGCAGCGTGGTGCAGTTTGCAGCCTTCCATTTTCCGGTTCCTTCTCCCGGCGCTCGGTTTTTCATCGTGGACCGGCGCGTGACCTATGAATGCAATCCGGATGCCGGGTTGCTGCGCCGCTATTCAGGCTACTCCCTAGTGGAGAAAAACCAGCCCACTCCCCCCAGCGTGGCGCCGGTACTGCTTGCTAATCGGGTGGCCAACCGCGCCGATGCCTGCACCATGACTTACGATGCCAATGTGGCCAATACCCGTATGGGCGTTGTTTCCATGTCCCTGACGCTGGAGGAAGCCGGTGAGTCAGTGACCATGTTGCATCAGGTGCATGTGAGCAATGTGCCATGAAGCGGATTCTGTCTAGTCGTCGGCGGCAACGCGGGGTGTCGATCATCGCCGCGGTGTTTCTGCTGATTCTCTTTGCCGCCCTGGCAACCTACATGCTGTGGCTGACCTCGGCCCAGAACCGGGGCAGCGCCCAGGATGTGCAAGGGGCGCGGGCCTACCAGGCAGCCCGGGCGGGGGCCGAGTGGGGGCTGTTTCAGTTGTTGCGGGCCGGTCAGTGTGGTGCCGGGACCGATATCACCTTTGCCGGAACGGAGCTTGCCGGGTTTGTGGCCAGTGTGGTCTGCGAACGTGTTGCCAGTACTGACGAAAGCGGTTCCGTGGTTAGTGTCTACGAGATCACGTCAACGGCTTGTAACGTTCCCAACTCTGGCTCTTGTAAAGATGTTGCCGCAGTCGGAAACGACTATGTGGAGCGGCAGGTTCGCGTGACAACCGGCTGTGTCGTTGATGGAGTGACACCGGCATGTCCATGATCAACCATTGCAGGCGAAAGTGGGGTGAGCGGATGCAGCGTTCCCGTGTAAAAGGTCTTGTCGTCAAATTTATTTTCGCTCTGGCGGCGATGATCGCTGGTGCCGGCGCCTTTGCCGTGACCCTGAGTGCAAATCCCTCAACCTGCGAGAACCTGGCTGGCGCCGGCACCCAGGCTTGGATAAATCCCGGGTGGGCGGTGAGTCCCAACTTCTTCAACGCGACGGTTTCCCTGGATGGAACCATTTCCCAGTATCTCTATTGTCATGACTTCGGCTTTGCCGTTCCGGCGGGGGCTACGATCAACGGCATCACCGTCAATGTCGAGCGACGCTCCTCTTCGGCCAATAACGGTGGCAGTAAGGACTCATCCGTGCGCCTGGTTTCGGGTGGTGTTGTGGTGGGTTCTAATATGGCAACGACGACGGCGTATACCACTTCAGATGTGGTGGAAAGTCATGGCGGCGCCACGAACCTTTGGGGAGCCGCCTGGACTCCGGCGACCGTGAATGCGGGCGCTTTTGGTGTCGCATTTTCCGCCACCAAAGCGAGTAGTTCGGGTGCGGCACACACCGTTTACGTGGATTACATCCAGATAGATGTCGATTACACGCCCCCCCCTCGGGCCTGCGTTTCTGCAGCTTCCGGCAACTGGAGTACCGCAACTACCTGGAACTGCGGTGCAGGTCCGGGAGACGGACCTCCCTCCAGTGTCGATAGCGCCACCATTAATAACCACGCGGTTTCCTTCAACACCAGCAGCACGGTTGCTTCCCTGACCATCAATTCCGGCTCCCTGACCCAGACGGGAACTGGGACGCGGGCGCTGACAGTGAATGGCAATATCACCAATTCCGGCTCTATCCTGGATAACGGCAGTAATGGCAGTTTCGACATTACTGCCGGCGGTAGCGTTTCCAATACGGGGACAGCCTTTACCGTCGACAATTTGACGGTGACGGGGAATGTGACCAGCAGTAGTCCGATGACAGTGCGCACTGCGCTTTCCGTCAGCGGCGACCTAAACAATAACGGCAGCGCCGGCCTGACGGCCGGCACCATGACGGTGAGCGGCACTGCCACTTCCAATGCGCCATTAACGGCTACGACTTTCAACGTCGGTGGCGACCTGACCAGTTCAAATGCGCTGACCGTCACCAATCTGATTTTCCAGAAAGCGGGTACCCAGGCCACCACGTTCTACAACAGCCAGAATGTGGTGACCAACTTTACCGTCAATAGCGGCAGCACGGTTTCTTCATCCAACTACTCGACGTTGAACGTCAAGGGGGCGCTGACCAATAACGGCAGCATCGCCCTGCCCAATACCAGCTGGATCTTCAATGGCACCTCGGCCCAGACCATTGGCGGCAGCTCGGATTCCAGCCTGGGCAACATGACCATGAACAACAGCGCCGGTGTGACCTTGAGCCGCAATGTCACGGTGCCCGGCACGTTGACCCTGACTTCGGGAAACATCACTGCCGGCAGCTATGTGCTGGCAGTTACCGGAACCTATTGTCCGGCCAGCATCAGCGGCGGCAGTGCAGCCAGCTACGTCATCGGCAATCTGCGCCTGAGCTTCCCGCCCTATAACGCCACCTGCACCTATCCCATTGGCGATGGCAGCGCCTACGCGCCCATGACCATTGACTTCCCCTGGTTTGCCGGTATCGGCGGTGGCACCCTGACCGGGAGCACGACCAGGGGGCAGCATCCCCAGATCAACACCTCAGGCATCAACCCCCTGATGGACGTGAATCGTTACTGGACCCTGGGAATTGCGGGGGATACGCTCACCTCCCTGCCCATCGCCGGCTCCTATAACGCGACCTTCCAGTTTGTTGCCGCCGACATTCTGGGTGGGGCCCAGGTTTCCACCTTCGCCGGAAGTAGGTACACCAGCGGTGCGTGGACATCTCCGGTGCTGGCCTTGAGTTCTTATACGGCGAACAGTGTCAGCCTGTCTGGTCTGAATCGCTTCGGCACTTTCGTGACCGGCCAGCCCGGTTCGCCCAATCCGGGCCAGTGTTCCGTTCCTCCGTTTGTGCCGTCCGGTGTCACCTGCTATTGCGACAGTTTCACCGGTTCCAACCTGACCTCTGGCATCTTTAACTCCAAATGGACGGTCAGTACGCTGGGGCCCCGCAGCTATACACCGTCCTTTGTCAGTGGCCGCTTACGTCTGACGGACAGTCAAACCAAGGAGGCGACTTCCGCTACCTTGGGTGCTATTTTCCCGGCGGCGGGGAACTATATCTCGGTGGAATTCAGGCAGTTTGCCTATAACGGCAACGGGGCGGATGGTCTTGCCGTCACTTTGTCCGATAACAGCGTTCCACCTAATCCAGGAGCTTTTGGTGGCTCTCTGGGGTATGCGCAAAAGACTGGAATTCTCGGCTTTGCTGGCGGCTGGATCGGCGTTGGCTTCGACGAGTTCGGTAACTATACGAATCCTTCCGAAGGGCGCATCGATGGGCCAGGGGGCTTAAGTCAGGTCGTGGCTGTGCGGGGCTCATATGCAGTTCCCTCTAGTTCGAACAAGGCTTTATACAGCGAGGGCTACTCCTATCTGGCCCGCTCTGATCAGCAGTCGGGAAACTACACCATCGATGATCGTAATTCTTCCGTCCCCTCCCGTGGTTATTACTATCAGGTGGTGATTGACGCCAGAAACTATACGACAGCCAACAAAACGGCCTTGGTCCAGGTGAATCGGGATACCAGTTGCAGTACGGATTTCTGCCCGACCAACGGGTACACCAATCTACTGGCACCTTTTGATGCCTACGCGCCGGGATTCACGCCGACGACCGTCCAGGTGCCCGTGCCGGACAACTGGCAAATTTCCTTTACCGGCTCCACCGGGGACAATACCAATACTCACGAAATATCCGGCCTGAGGATTTGCGCACAGACTATCGTTCCTCCCAATGGCACTACGGCGAAGGGATTCAATGCCATCGATAGCGCCATGGCCAGGACGGATATCAATGTGCAGCAGGCCGGTGCCCACATCTATACCAAACTGGTCGGCGTCGATTTTGCACTGAATATTGCGGTACTGAATGGTGGTGGCACCGGTATCGATCCCGGCTATGCGGCTGATGCCAAAAAAGATGTCACCGTAGAGTTGATCGACAACAGTACGACGGCCAACAAAGAGGCAACTTGTTCGGCCAAGTCCAGTTTTGCCTCGACGACGATGTCGTTTTCTTCGTCCGACAAGGGCTTCAAGTTGTCGCCGACTTTCAACATCGGTTCGGCCTACAGCAATGTCCTGGTCAGGATGAAAGAGGTCAACGGTACTACTGTGGCCTGCTCTTCCGATATCTTTGCCATCCGCCCCCTCTCATTCAACAAAGTTGAGGCGAAGCTAGGGACGGTGACGTTGGCAACATCTGCCGGGGCTACCGTGTATCCGGTGGTAAAGGCTGGAGCGGATTTTTCCCTGGAAGCCACCACGGCCCAAAACATCAATTACACCGGTTCACCTCGTATTGTCGCCACCAAAGTGGCCGATGTGATCAGTGAAACGAGCGTGTCTCCTGCCCCGTTGTCCTGCAGTTTCAGTTCCGCAAATGCATCTTCCGGGATGGCTAGCGGTACATGCAAGTATGGCGAGGTGGGTTTCTTTGATCTGTCCGCGGATGCAGTGGTGGATAGCACTTTCACGGCCGTGGATCAGAACGGGCGGGACGACTGCATCGTCGACAGCACCTCCAACAGCGCGATCAACGGCAAATACGGCTGCGATATCGGCTCGCCAACGTCTACCCGGTGGGGGCGTTTCATTCCCGATCATTTCGAATTGTCGGCAGTGACGCTCGATAATCGCAGCGATTTGTCGAGTTGCAGTAACCGGAACTTGGATGGCTTTACCTACATGGGGGAGCCCATCGGACTGAGCTTCTCCGTGATCGCCAAGGCAGCCGGTGGCACTACCACCGTGAACTACGACGTTGTCCGGGGCTATTCCCGCTTGACCATGGGTAATTGGCTGGCGAAAGCCGGTGCCACCCCCCTGGATAGCAACAGCTTCAATCTCTGGGCCTTGGATAATCCTGCCACCGGGAGTGCTACGGTTTTTCCCGGGGGGGACGGAACCCGTCTCGGTTTTACGCCCGGCACAGTCTCTACTGCCTGCAGCGGGTCTCCGACCAATCGATGGTGTGCCGGGGTCGCAATGATCACCGGCAACCTCGTATTGAATCGCGCGGCAACCGTTGACGGTCCATATACCAATTTCACCATCGGTGTCGCACCCCAGGACCAGGATGGTGTTTCTTTGGTGGCCAGCGCATTGAATCTGGATGCCGACCGGTCTGACGGCAATGAGCGGGCCAAGCTGGCGACGACGGCTGTTCGCTTCGGCTTGCTGCAACTGACCACCGCCTATGGCTCCGAATTGCTGCCCCTGTCTGTCGGCATGGAAGCCCGGTTCTGGAACGGCCTGGCCTTCGTGCTCAATGCCCAGGACAACTGCACCGCGATTCAGCCAGCCAACGTAGCCTCGGCTAGGGTGGCTGGTGACACCTCTGCAACCCTGGGGGCGCCAACCGTGACGCAGATTGCCGCAGGCAAGGGGCGCTTGCGCTTTGCCTCTCCCGGTTTGCGTTCCACGTTCCGTGTCTGTGTGGATTTGGGGGACGATGCCAAGTGTGCGGCAACTAGCTCTGCCGCCATGAGTTATATGACAGGGCGCTGGGACGGCAGTGCCTCGTTTGACCGGGATCCCTTAGCCAGAGCGGCGTTTGGCTTGAACCGGGGGGCCTACCTGTATTATCGGGAGAACTACTGATGTGGGTAAAAATTCATAGTAATTAGGCCCATATATTGTTATCTTTTAGTGAAATATCAAGACGTCTATGTCCATCTCCCTGTCCGCCCCCTCTATCTCTAGCGCATCCGCCAAACGGTCGGATGGTTGGCTGGCCATAAATTGCCTGAAGGATCGGGTGGATTTGGCCCATGTGCAGCAGGCTCCCGGACAGATGCCCGAGGTCGTTCTGCTTGAGTCCTACGCCACGGGAGGCGATTTGCAGGGGGCCTTGCAGCGTTTGCGCAAGGAAAAGCGCCTGCATTCCCATCGTTGCGTGGTCATGCTCAATTCCGGTGACTTCCAGGTGTTGCAGGTCGAGGCGCCCAGTGTGCCTCTCGACGAGCGGCGGCAAGCCTTGCGTTGGCAGATCAAGGATATGCTGGACTATCCCGTAGAGGCGGCAACCCTGGATGTGCTGGATGTTCCCGGTCAGCAGGGCAGTGGGCGGGCGCAACAGGTGCTGGTGGTAGTTGCGGCCAATGCTGTGCTGTCGCCGCTGGCTGCGGCAGTGGCCGGTGCCGGACTCAAACTGGAAGCCATTGATGTTCCCGATATGGGGCAGCGCAATATCGCCGCCTTGCTGGAAAAGGACAACAGGGCCGTCGCTCTCCTGACTTTCGACGATGATGGCGGCCTGCTGACGGTCAGTGCTCAGGGCGAGTTGTATGTCAGCCGCCGCATTGATGTCAGTCGCCAGGCGTTGGAAGGGGCTGCGGACGAACGTCGTGAGCAGCTATTCGACCGCATCGTGCTAGAGGTCCAGCGGACCCTGGATACTTTTGATCGCCAGTACAGCTTCGTGCCGATGGGGCAACTTTGGCTGGCCCAGGTGCCGGGTGGCGAGAGCCTGAAGGCTGCCCTGACCCCCAACGTTTATGTGCCGGTCGAAACTCTGGATTTGGGGAGTGTGCTGCATTTCCCCGGTATTCCCGAATTGCGCCATCCGGAGCGCCAGGCCCAGTGCCTGAAGCTGCTCGGTTGTGCGATGCGTTAAGGGGGTGGTGTGAGCCAACAAATAAATCTGTTCAGTCCCGCCCTGCTTCCCGAGAAGGAGTGGGTTACTGGACGCAATCTGGCAATGGCCATCGCTACGTTGCTAGTGCTGCTGCTAATTGCGGCCGCTTTGATCCAGTACCGCGTGGCATCCGCTACAGAACGGGCCAAGGCTGGCGAGCAGTCCGTTACCCAGTTGAAGACCAAGCTACAGGAGGTTAGTCAGCAGTTGGCGGCCGCCAAAACTCCGGTGGAGAAGGATGCCGAGCTTTCCCGCCTACAACGCGCCGTGACTGAGCGGGAACAGGTGCTGGCCCTGCTGGAACAGGGGTCGCCTAAGGAGGGGCAGGGTTTTGCCGACTATTTCCGCGGCCTAGCCCGTCAGTCCTTGCCCGGTTTGTGGCTCACCAGTTTTTCTCTGGGAGCGGCGGGCGATGGATTGGAAATTCGTGGTCGTATGACTGACCAGTCCCTGCTGCCCGAATATATTCGTCGCCTCAATCGGGAGCCGGTGTTCGTGGGGCGGGAGTTTGCCGCCCTGGACGTTCGTCTACCGGAGGCGCCCGATGCCTCGCAAAGTGGTACGGCCAAGGCATCCGAGCCAGTGGCAAAGCCCTCCCAGAGTTATGTGAATTTCGTCTTGAAGCCTTTGCGCTCCTCTTCTGCTGGGGAGCGGGACGCAACTGAGCGCAAGGGGAGTGAGCAATGAAGGGGCAGTTTTTGGCCTGGCTGGCATGGTTTGATGCCCGTAACAGAAGAGAACGGACCATCATCGCAGTAGCCGTTGTCTTCCTGGTGTTGTTCCTTGGCGATGCCTTGCTGCTATCCTCTCCGCTGATCCGGAGCCGGGCTCAGATTGTCTTGGCGGAACAACATGAAAATGAGGCTGCGAACCTCTCTCAACAGCTTCAGGTGGCCCAGTCCGAATTGGCGAGCAGTGCGGCAAATCGGGCTCAGGTCCTGCAGGCCTTGAAGAGCCGGGTTACCAGCCTGGATGGACAACTGAAATCGTTTGATGGCACCCTCGTTTCCCCCCAGGCTGCTCCGGCCCTGCTGGAACGCCTGATGGGGCGTCGCAAGAGCCTGCAGATGCTGGGTCTGCGTACCGTGGCGCCGGTGCCGGCCATCGATGGTCCGAGTGCTGCCAGCACTCCCGAGTTGAATCTTTACCGCCACGGTATCGAGATACGCCTGGCCGGCAGCTATGGCGACCTCCTTGGCTATTTGGCCGATCTGGAGTCGGCACCGGAGCGGCTGCTGTGGGAGGGGGCAGAACTGAAAGTTGATGTGTACCCCCGTTCCATTCTGACCCTGCGGGTCTATACCCTCAGCCTGGATAAGGCGTGGTTGGTCCTATGACACGAATCAAATGCCTGGTGTTTTGGGGTGGCTGTTTGGCGATGATGCCTGCCATCGCTGACGATAGTGCTCTGCCTGATCCTACCCGGCCACCGGAGGCCTGGGTTCATGTCTCTCCGGAAGGCGGTGCGGCGGTGTCCGGCCCCGTCCTGCAGTCAGTCGTGCTGCGCCGGCAGGGAACTCCGGTGGCAGTCATCAGCGGTGCGATGGTCCCCCTGGGCGGCAAAGTGGGCGATAGCATTCTGGTCAAGATAAAAGAAAATGAAGTGGTCCTGAAAGGGCCGTTGGGGAGCGAGGTTCTACGCATGACTCCCGATGTGAACAAGAAAACGGTAGTTGAAGTTCCCAAGCCCGTCGGGCGCAGGAACCAAAGGGGTAATTTATGAAGCGAGCCTTGATCGGCATTCTGGCCTCCCTGTTTCTCGGCGGTTGCGTTACCTCGGGAGGGAAACCGGGTGCCACTTATGAGCGTATCCAGAGCGAGATGAAAGGTGCGGTGGATGCCAATCGCTCCGCCAGTGCCGATGCTGTGAATCAGGCATTGCTGCCGCCGCTGCAACTGGATGTGCCCAAGGCGCCGCCGGCTGAGCCTCGCTTTGACCTGGCGGTGACCAATGCTCCTGCGTCCCAGGTCTTCATGGCGCTGGTTTCCGGTACCCGCTACAGCATGCTGGTGCCGCCGGAAGTGGCGGGCTCGATCACGGTCAATCTGAAAAATGTCACCCTGCGGGAGGCGCTGGAGAGTCTGCGGGACCTGTATGGTTACGACTTCCGGGTGCAGGGCAACCGCATCACCGTCATGTCCAATGCGATGCAGACCCGGGTCTTCCAGGTTAATTACTTGGCCGGCCGGCGTCAGGGTTCCAGCGATGTGCGGGTGACCTCCAGTTCCATTAGTGTGGTTTCCCCTGGTGCTAGCACCTCTGGCAGTTCGACCTCTTCCGCCCAGGCTCAGGCTGCCACTGCCGCCGGCACCACGGGTGCTGGTGCCGGCGCAACCCGCGCCCAGGACAGTAGCCGTGTCTACACCTCGCAGGATGCTGACTTCTGGACGGAATTGAAGACGGCTCTGGGAGCCATCGTCGGGACGGAGGACGGGCGTAGTGTCATCATCAACTCCCACTCCGGCGTCATTCTGGTGCGTGCCATGCCCGGTGAGTTGCGCAATGTGGAGCAGTATCTGCGGGCCACCCAGGCCATTATCGAGCGCCAGGTCATGCTCGAGGCCAAGATCATTGATGTGGCCCTGAGCGATGCCTATCAGTCGGGCATCAACTGGGCGTCCTTCAGTGGCCACACGACCCTTGGCGTGGCTGCCAATGGTACATCCCTGTCTCCGTCAGGAGCACTGACCTCAGCCAATGCTTCCATTCGTCCGGGGACAGACGGAAATCTGGGATCGGTTGGCACCAACGGCTTCTTTGGCCTGGCATTCCGCACCAAGAGCTTCGCCGCGCTGCTGAATTTCCTGGAGACCCAGGGCAATACCCAAGTGCTGTCCAGCCCTCGCATTGCCACCCTGAATAACCAGAAGGCCGTGCTGAAGGTCGGTACCGACGAATACTATGTGACCAACGTCAGTTCCACCACCATTGCTTCCACCACCACTACCACCACCCCGACGGTGACGCTGCAGCCGTTCTTCTCCGGCATTGCCCTGGATGTGACGCCCCAAATCAACGAGAGTGGCCTGATCACCTTGCATATCCACCCCTCCATCAGCGTGGTGACGGAGAAGAACAAGAGCCTGAGCCTGGGTACGGATCTGGCCATGACTCTGCCCCTGGCCACCAGCAGGATCAACGAGTCCGATACCATCGTGCGGGTTCGCGACGGGGAGATCGTGGCCATCGGCGGCCTGATGACCCAGGACCAGTCCGATGCCAGCAACGGCCTGCCAGGAATCCATCAGGTTCCGGTTATCGGCAACCTGTTCGGTCAGAAATCCAAGGTCCTGAACAAGCGGGAACTGGTGATCCTGCTCAAGCCCACGGTCATCCAGAACGAATCCGACTGGCAGTCCGATCTGCAGAACACCCAGTCCCGCCTCGACGATTTCGATCCCCGGAGAGCCCTGCCCCAATGACATCTGCCGGAGCCGGGGGGGCGTCGTGTATCTGAAGCATTTCGGATTGGTGGAGTATCCGTTCGGGATTACGCCCGACACCAGTTTTGTCTACGCCACCACCGGCCACCAGGAGGCCTTGAATACCCTTCTGGTGGCGCTTCGTGCGGGAGAAGGATTCGTCAAGATCACCGGGGAGGTCGGCACCGGCAAGACGTTGCTCTGCCGCCGTCTCCTGCAGAATCTGGGCGACAAGTTCGTTACCGCCTATCTGCCCAACCCCAACCTTGAGCCCCGTACCCTCTACCTGGCCCTGGCAGAGGAATTGCGGTTGAAGGTGGCGCCGGATATCGATCAGTACCACCTGCTCAAGTCCCTCAACAAGCGTTTGCTGGATATCGCCCGGGAGGGCAAGTCCACCGTGGTCTGCATCGACGAGGCTCAGGCCATGCCGCTGGAGAGCCTGGAGGCCCTGCGCCTGCTTTCCAATCTGGAAACAGAAAAACGCAAACTGCTGCAGTGGGTCATCCTGGGACAGCCGGAGCTGGACAAAAAACTGGGCATACCGGAAATCCGGCAACTGCGACAGCGGATCGCCTTCCATTACCGCCTGCCCGGACTGGGGCGTCGCGAGGTGGCGGCCTACGTGGCCCACCGCCTGCGGGTGGCCGGTTATCGGGGCGAAGAGCTGTTTTCCTCCGGCGCCATCAAGGGGTTGCACCGCGCCAGCCGCGGTACGCCCCGCCTGATCAACATCCTAGCCCACAAGGCCCTGCTGGCCGTATTCGGCGAGGGACACTTCCAGGTAAGGGGTAAGCACATCAAGGCTGCCGCCCGGGATACGGAAGGCACCCGCTCGCTCCGTCTCTGGTGGTAGAAGGGTTGCCATGAGCCTGATCAATCAGATGCTGCAGGATCTGGACCAGCGCCAGGCAGGAGAAGTGCAGCGGGCCCTGCCCAACGAGGTACGCCCCCTTCCTCCGAGCCGTCGTTCTTCCATTCTGCCTTGGGTTATCGCCGGCGGCAGTATCGCCCTGACGACGGCAGCCGTTTATTTTTACCTGCCTTTGGCAACGCAAGGTGAGGCTGCGCCTGTGGCCGCGGTCGTGGTGTCTCCCCCTGGAATTCCGACGGATGAGCCCCCGGCTGTCCCATCCGCGGGGGGCAGCGTGCCGATAGCGGTACCGGCACCGGTACCGGCCCCAGCTGCCGCAGAGCCCATGCCCTTGCGGCTGTCGGATGTGCTTTCGATGCCCCAGCCGCGGCAATCATCCATTCCCCAGGAAAGCCGGAGTGCCCCGCTGGCGAAGGAGAGCCCTGCGGTTGCGCCAGTTCCTGTGACCGTGCCACAAGCCGTCCCTGCCAAAGTTGTGAGCGGGGTTGCTGCCAGTGTTGCGAGCAAAGGTGAAACGCGGGATGGACCTGTTCACATCGAAAAAACGCCCCTGCAGGCCACTCCCCAGGAGCGTGCCGAGTCCGAGTACAGGCGGGGTGCTGCCCTGCTGGCCCAGGGACAGCTCAAGTCCGGCATGGATGCACTGCGCTCCTGTCTGAAGGTCGATGGCACTCACGCAGCCGCCCGGCAACTGCTACTCAAAGCATTGCTGGAGCAGCGTTCCTATGATGAGGCCCGGGAGTTGCTGTCCGAGGCGGTACAACTTCAGCCCGGACGCTATCAGTGGGCCATGGCCCTGGCGCGGCTGCAGATCGAAAAGGGGGATGCGGCAGGCGCCTGGCAGAGCCTGCAGGCCTCCATGGGGGCGGGCGCCAACAACGCCGATTACCAGGGGCTGGCCGGCAATGTCCTGCAACGACTGGGCAATGGCAAGGATGCCGCCGAGCACTACCGGGCGGCCTTGCGCCTCAGCCCGAATGACGGCCGCTGGTGGATCGGCCTTGGCCTGGCCCTGGAGTCCCAAGGCAACGGGGCAGAAGCGCGTACGGCCTTCCAGACGGCCCGGGCTAGCGGTTCCCTGACGCCGGAGATGGCGGCGTTTGTGGAGCAGCGCCTGCGCTGAATCCGGGAGGCTGCTTGGCGGTCGCCTCGGCCTTTTCCAGGGAAGCTGCCAGCGTCCTGATTTCCGGATACTTGTCGGCCAGCACCCGCACCTGACGCAGTGCCGCTGGCACCCGGGCGGGATAGGCGAGGATGGCCAGCTGCAGCATCTGTTGGGCCTCATCCTGGCGCCCGGCCAGGGCCAGCAGGGCCGGATACTTAAAGACCAGTCGATCCACCGGCGAGAACAACAGGCTGTCGGCGGTGATTGCCAGTTTTTCCTCCAGATTGTCCGGGCTGATGGGGGCGGCCAGCGCGTAGTAGAGCTGGACGTAGTGGGGGAACAGGGACTCGCCGTAGAGTTTGCTCAAGCGGGTATGCACCTCCGGCCAGGAGGTCTGCTGGGTCGTGTCGATATCCCGCCAGTGCATGGTGTCCTCCAGCAGGGAATAGTCCCGATACAGGTTGCCCATGACCCAGATGCCGGCCAGCAGCAGCAGCGCCATTGCCCGGGGGCCGAGCTTGCCCAGGTCGATGGAAATGGGCCTGGGGGCCAGCGCTCCCAGGAGGATGGCCATGGGGCCGAGGAAGAAGGCGTACCACAGGGGGTATTCCAGCTGGCTGTGCAGTCCGACGATGGTGATGGCGGCCAGTCCCCACCAATGCCCATGCCCCCATGCCTGCTTCCGGAATTCGCGCCACAGCGCCACGCCGACGAGCATCAGGGTCAGCAAACTGGCGATGCCGAATTCGGCCAGCAGCTGGGCGAAAAGGTTGTGTGCGTGTTCCGCCGCACCCGGCAGGCTGCCCGGTGGGACGGAACCGGCCAGGACGAAGGTCTGCCAGGAGAAGGCGCCCAGGCCGACGCCCAGCAGGGGAGCCTGGAGGAAACTGTTCCAGGCGATCTGCCACAAGGCAAAACGGGTGGAAATGCCGCCGGGGTCGCTGTACAGGCGCTCACCGGCCGTGACCATGGCAACGTCGCTCACGTTGCCGAAGTGCTTGGCAAGCTCCACCAGCAATGCGGCGGCGATGACCCACCCGGTACCTTTGCGAATCGAAGCAAAGTCGGACTGCCGATAGCCCATGGCAAAACTCAGGATGGCCGTGGCTGCGATGTACAGATAGACGGAGCGGGAGGCCGTGAAGACGGCGCACAGGGCCAGAGGTATGGCGGCCAGCAGGAACTGCCACGGGCGCAGGCGCTGCCGGGCCTGGAGATAGATGGCGGAGAGGACACCCAGCCAAAGATAGTCGGCGAACTGGTTGCGTTGCCCCAGGTTGGCAAAGACCTGGCCATTGCGGGTGGGGAAAATGAATTCCAGGCCCAGCCAGTCGGGACGATACGACTGCAGGCCGACGATGAGGAGGCTCATCAGGCCGCCGCAGAGAAAGCCGATGGATAGCGTCTGCGCCAGGCGTTCCAGGCCGGCTTCCCTGACCAGCACCCGGCCCAGCAGCAGCATGAGGCAGGCCCAGATGAGGTAGAGGCAAAAGAGCAGGCCCTGGTGCAGGAAATGGACCTTGCCGGCAACCAGCTGAAACAGGAACAGGGCAATGAGGGCAAAGGGAATCAGGGCGCCCAGGGGCAGGCGCAGATCCTGGCGTGCCGGCTCCCGCAGGAACAGGCTGCTGGCCAACAGGCCAAGCAGGCCGGCCCACCACTCCGCATAAAAGGAGGGAATGGGGTTGTAGTGGTGCGGATTGAGGAAGGGCAGGCAGGCCATGGCCCCGACCAGGAACAGGCTGCACTGCAGATGGCGCTGATAGGAAAAGGACATCGGGGCGGCGGCGAAAAAAGGCTAATGATGACAGGTGCGGGCAATGACGCCTACATCCACCTGCCGTGCGCCATGCAGTTTCAGGGTTCTGGCACATTCCGAGAGGGTGGCGCCGGTGGTGAGGACGTCGTCAAGCAGGAGCAGCCGTTGGCCGTCGAGGGCGGTGGTGCAATGAAAGGCGCCGCGGACGTTGGCGTGGCGCTTGTCGATGGGCAGTTCTGCCTGGGCCGTTGTCGCTCGCGTCCGTTGGCAGACCTGGGACAGGACCGGCAGGTTCAGCAGCCGGCCCAGGTGCTTGCCTAGTTCCAGACTCTGGTTGAAGCCCCGCTCGCTCATCCGCTCCCCATGCAGGGGCAGGGGCACGATGGCGTCCCACTGGTCGGCCAGGGGTGCCAGCTGTCGCGCCAGCCCTTCGGCGAAGAGGGGTGCCAGCCCCAATTGGCCCTGATATTTGAAGGCCTGGATCAGCCGGTCCACGGGATGCTCGTAACGCCATGGGGCCCAGGCGCGGTCGAAGTGGGGAGGCTGTTTCTGGCAGTGGCCACAGGTCAGGCCTCCGGTGCCGGGTTCGGCGCAGCGGGGACAAGCATTGGCGCCGAGCAGCGGCAGGTCGTCACGGCAGGCGGTGCACAGCATGCCTTCCTCACAGCGGTCGTGGCACAGCAGGCAACTGGCCGGAAGCACTGAATTCAAAGCGAATTTCCAGGCCCGCCCGAGGACTTTCCGGCTTTGGGCTACAATTGACATTTCACCCGTGCTCCGGGATTATTCATAATTATGAGCCATACTTAATAGTATGGATGTCAGTAGGGTTTTTCGCAAAGGTTTTGCCATGAATGCAGTCGCAGCCGCCGTTTCCGCCACTTCTCCCGCCGCCAATAGTGCTTCCGCCCATGCTGCCACCGACAAGCCGGTGTGGAGCCTGGAGCAGGTGCAGGCCCTGTTCGATCTGCCTTTCATGGACCTGGTCTTCCGCGCCCAGCAGGTGCACCGGGAAAACTTCGACCCCAATGCGATCCAGCGTTCCACCCTGCTCTCCGTGAAGACCGGCGGCTGTTCCGAGGACTGCGGCTACTGTTCCCAGTCCGCCCGCTACAGCACGGATGTGGAGCGGGAAGCCCTGCTGCCCCTGGATGACGTGCTCAAGGCCGCCCAGGCCGCCAAGGACCGGGGCGCATCCCGCTTCTGCATGGGCGCCGCCTGGCGCGGTCCGAAGGACAAGGACCTGGACAAGGTCACCGAAATGATTTCCGCCGTCAAGGCCCTGGGTCTGCAGACCTGCGTCACCCTGGGCATGCTCAAGGACGGCCAGGCCGAAAAGCTGAAGGATGCCGGCCTCGACTACTACAACCACAACCTGGATACGGACAAGGAATTCTACGGCCAGGTGATCAAGAGCCATTGCCAGGAAGACCGCATCGACACCCTGGAGCAGGTGCGGGATGCCGGCATCAACGTCTGTTCCGGCGGCATCATCGGCATGGGCGAGACCCGCAAGAACCGGGCGGCCCTCATCGCCCAGCTGGCCAACCTGCCCAAGGCACCGGAATCCGTGCCCATCAACAACCTGGTGCCGATTCCCGGCACGCCCCTGGCCAACGTCAATCCGGTGGACGGTATCGAGTTCGTGCGCACCATCGCCGCCGCCCGCATCACCATGCCCACCTCCTATGTGCGCCTCTCCGCCGGCCGTCACGAGATGAGCGAGGAACTGCAGACCCTGTGCTTCCTGGCCGGTGCCAATTCCATCTTCTACGGCGAAGCGCTCCTGACCACCGGCAACTCCCAGGCTGACCAGGACGACGCCATGTTCGCCAAGCTCGGCCTCAAGCCCGTCTAAGCCCCATGGAACAGGCCGCGGCTCCCCTGGTGGACGACCGCCAGGTGCGGCGCGCCTTTGCGCGTGCCGCCGCCGGCTACGACGGCGCCGCCTTTGTCGCCCGGGAAGTGGGCGGCCGCATGGCCGAACGTCTCGACTACGTGCGCCTGGAGCCGGCGCGCATCCTCGATCTGGGCTGCGCCACCGGCGCCGACCTGGCGCCTCTCCAGGCCCGCTATCCCCAGGCCCTCACCGTTGGCGTGGACGCCGTGCCGGCCATGCTGGACCAGGCCCGGCGCCAGCATCCGGCCAGCGGCCCGTTGCTTTCCCGGCTTCCCGCCTGGCTCGGTGGTGGCTCCCGGGGGCCGGCCCTGGCGGGCGGCGAGGCGGCCCGGCTGCCCTTTGCCGGAGGCAGTTTCTCCCTGCTCTGGTCCAATCTCATGCTGCACTGGGTGAATGACCCGGAACCGGTGCTCAAGGAATTGCATCGCACCCTGGAAGTCGGGGGGCTGCTGATGTTTTCCACCTTCGGCCCGGATACGCTGAAGGAACTGCGGGCCGCCTTCGGCGATGGCTACGCCCACACCCAGCGCTTCATCGACATGCACGACTGGGGCGATCTGCTGGTCCATTGCGGTTTCGCCGATCCGGTGATGGATATGGAAATCCTCACCCTGACCTATCCGGACTTTGACGCCCTGGCTGCCGAACTGAAGGCCGCCGGCGACACCGTCGCCATGACGGCGCGCCGCCACGGCCTGATGACGCCCCGTCTGTGGCGCCAGGCAGCCGCCGCCTTTGCCGCCAAGGCCAGGGACGGCCGGGTGCCGGTGACGCTGGAGATGGTCTACGGCCATGCCTGGAAAACGGCGCCGAAGAAGACTGCAGACGGGCGCAGCATCGTGCGCTTGGACTTGCCACCTCCTCGGCGTGCCGAGTAAATCTTAGGGGCGCTGGTTCGCATTCCTTTTTCGCCACCCGGCGAAGCGCCGTAACAATCCTTCCGCCTGCTGCGTGGATGCAAGTAGTTCCGCCTGCTGGAAGTACCTTTCTCCCGCCGCAAAGTCCTGCCGCTGCAGCAAGCATTCCCCCTTGAGCCAAAGAATGTCGGCAAGGCAGTACTCATCTTCGTAGCGCACCGCCTCGTCGATGGTAACGTCCAGCAGGGTTTCCGCCTCGCGCCAGGCCTCCTGGGCTTGCAGCGCACGGGCGGTGATCCAGCGCGAGGTCGTGATGCCGGCATGATAGGCCTCCTGCATTTGGGCGGCAGCGGCGAAAAGGGCACTGTTATCTGTCAGTTCGCCGCTTTGGGCTGCTGCCCCCAGTAGGAACAGGCTGTTTACACTTTGCCACAGGGGTAACCCGTACTGGGCCGCTAGAGCCCGTCCTTCCTCTCCGAGGCGGAATACCGCGGCGCAGTCGTCTCGGCTCCAGTGGACGGCTACGGCAAAGGTCAGTGCAAAGCACAGGGTGTGGATCCGTCCGCTTTGACGTGCCAGTTGGACAGACTCGTTCGCCATCGAGACTGCTTTCTCCTCATCTCCTTGAAACCACAGGTTCCAGGCCAGGAAGGCGCGACAGGTGACCGCTGGGTCGTCAACGCAGAAGCGTATCCGGTCCCGGGGCAAGAGTCGGGTGGAGATATCGATGCCGGCTTCTTGCCATTGTTTGGCTTCCTTCAACTCCCCGCGCCAGAAGAGAGAGTTGCCGAGAGCAAAGCTCGCCATAAGGCGCTCCGTATCACTTTGGGCGATGGACTGAAGGCGTCTGGCAATCTTCAGCCCTTCCACTTCCCCTTGGGAACTGCCGCCCATATAGCGACCGCTCAAGGCCGTGAAATAGGCGATCCGCCGATTGCCGCTGAGATGGGCATCCTTTTCCAAGCCGGCGGCTACCTGAGAAAAAAGTCGGTGGGCTAGGGGCGAACCAAATCCCTGTGCCATCTGAGCGGCATAGCCCAGTTGTAGTTGGGTTGCCTGCAATGCTTGCAAGCCATTGCTTGCGCAGATTTTTTCAGCAGCTTCGAAACAGCGCAATGCATCGCTGGCGAACTCTCGGGACATTGCCTCATTGCCGGCCTGGTTCCACCAGTGGGTCGCCTCCTCCCAGCAATGGCCCGCGGCAAAATGACGAGCGACCGCTTCCGATGGCGTTCCACCTCGCTCCTGGAGTAGGTAAGCCGTATGCCGGTGCAAACGCCGGCGATGTTCTTTGGGAAGGCTGTTGTAGGCGGCGTCACGGATTAGTGCATGGCTAAATTCGTACAAGTCATCGCGCAAGGGAATGATGAGATTTTGCGCGAGAGCTGCATCCAGTGCTTCGTCAACAGCAGTGTCTGGTAGTAATTCCCTCAGGAAGGCGCTGCTGAAACTGCTACCAAGCACCGCTGCGCTGCGCAGCACATCCTTGGCCGCTCCCAGGCGATCCAGTTCGCTTTGCAGAAGCTCGGCAATCGGCTGGTGATACGTCCGACCTTCGGTCATGTCCCGCGTCAAACGTTGCAGAAAAAGAGGAATGCCGCCGCAGACGAAGGCGATGTGCTGCTTAGCGCCTTCAGACAGCTTGTTCATCCAATCGGCTGCATTGATCAGAGCTAGCGCCGAGCTCATGTCCAGGGGGGGGAGGTCCAGCCGTAGAATGTTGGGTTCCGTCAAGTGTGCGAGCAAGTCGTTCCGTCCCGTCAGCATGAGAAGAATCGGTTGATTGCCCAGACCTTTAACCAGAATCTCGAGGATTTCCAGAGTGGCCATGTCGGCCCAGTGTAAGTCGTCCACCAGAAGTAGCACCGGCCCTCGCGAAGATGCCGTTGCCAGTAGCTGCAGCATGGCTGCAAAGAGCAGGCTCTTTGCCTGCAGGGGGTGAGCACCAAGGGCTGGGGCGCCAATGGCCTCCAACAGAGATATTTTCTGCGAATCGGCCATATGGGGGGCCGTAAGTGATAGATGCCTCTCCAGTTTTTCCCTTCTTAGCGGTGCTGGGTCATGGGCTGCAATATCCGCCTCGCTTTCAAGGCAGGCAATCACGGCACCCAGGGGGCGGTGCTGTAATTCCAGGCGGCATTCTATGCGATAGACCTGGTTTCCCTGAGCGTGCACGTGACGGGCTAGCTCTTCCATCAAGCGGGTCTTGCCCATGCCTGCAGCAGCGCGGGTAATGGCAATGCGGGGAGCTCCGCTTAGCACCTCATCCCACAGTTGCTGCAACTGGCGCAATTCACCATGGCGGCCAGCCAAGGGCATGGTGTCGCGATCGCCGTCGTGGCGTTGCGAGGTTGCGCCACCGAGTCGCCAGGCGGGAATCGGGGGCTGCCCATGGAGAGAGGGGCCGACAGGTACCGCCTGCAAGGAAAACAGGTGTCCGATCTGCTGAGTCGCAGCCTCATTGAGGAGCGTATCTCCGGACTTGGCATGCCAGCCAAGCAAAATTGCATGGTCGGGCGCATGGCCGAAGAAAAAAGGTGTGGTCGCTTGCCGCTGGTGCAGGACTTCCCCCGCTGCGATCCCAATGTTCAGGCAGAGGTGGTGGCACGGTCCCCGGCGCAGATCGCTGGCGGCTAACAGTGCTCGTTCAGTTGATCGTTCGACTGCGGGAGGCAGGCCGAATAGCGCCAGGATGCCGCGGCCGGTAGCTGAAGTGAGTGAGCCTCCGTGGCGCTGCACTACTGCGACGATGGCGAGCAGCAAGTCCCCGTCGGCTCCTCTGCCATCTTCGATGGACAGCCCCAGGTCGCAGTACAGCGCTGTGATATGTCGTAACTCCGGCAGAGGGGAGGGCTCGTAGCGCTGAATCCCGCGGCTATCGGCCAACGGGGAGGTGACAGCCTGCGCTCCGTCGCAGCTGCGCAGGAGTTCAAGCTGGAGTCGAGCATAGCTTTCGTCGTGTGGTACTAAGGCGCACAGTCGATTAGCACCGGTTAGGGCTTCGGCATGGTGGCCGGTACGCTGGAGCCGTTCCACCACGGCTTGCAGTTGCTGTAAGCGGTTTAGGTGCAACGTCCGGCGAAGCTCCAGCAACCACTCCTCATAGTCCCGGGAGGGAATGGAAATGCCGACCAGAGGCTCTTCCTGGAACAGTAAGGCCTCCATATTCCCTCCTGTCGGCTCATGGATGTCGACATCCAAGCCCTGCCCCAGAACATAGCGTATTCGTTGGCCATCCCGCTCCAATGCATCGGATGCACCGGTGCCATCGAGTAGTCCGGTCAGATTGTTCAGTACTTGCCGCAGGTTGGTTCTGGCGGCGCTGCTGTTCAGATGGGGCCACAACAGTTCTGCCAGATGGGCCCGCTGCTGCCATTGTCCGGGATGGGCCGCCAGAAAGCCGAGTAGGGCCCAGCCTTTGCGGTACTTTACCTTCGGCGTGAGATCCTGCTCCCCTTGATACAGCCGAGGGCAACCAAGCAATTTAAGGAACGTGGGGGGCGATGGTGGTGATGCGGTTGGTGACATGGGTCGTAGCATGATAAGTCGAGGGTCCCCGATGGGACTGAGGAGGCTAGCGTAACAGAAACACTATTACGCTCTTCTTACGCCCGCTTCTTATGCTTGCGGCAATTTTTACACGTACGGCCCCTTGCATGACGACCGCAGCGAAACCGATAGCCCTCTTGCTTGCCTGTTCTTCTGCCATAGCCCAGATGCCTCCGGATGCAGGGACATTGCAGAGAGAGGCAGAACGGGCATTGGAACGGCAGTTGCCAGCTAATCGTCCCAATGCGCCCCTGGAACGCCCGATGTCGGACGGTGCAAAAGCTGTCCGGGTTTCGGTCAAGAGCTTTTCCGTGGAAGGCGCGACGCTGATTCCCGCTGCCGAACTCGAAGGGTTGCTGGAAGATTTGCGCGGTCAGTCATTGACGTTGGCGGAACTGGAAAGTGCTGCTCAGCGGGTGGCCCGCTATTATCGGCAACGGGGTTGGTATGTCCGCGTCTATCTTCCGGTTCAGGATGTTACTGCTGGCCACTTGCGTTTGCAGGTAGTGGAGGGGCGCTACGGTGGGGTCCGGCGTGAGCAGCATGGGCAGCGAACTGACGGCGTCTATGTGGAAAGTGTGGTGACCCAGGGCCTGAAAAATTGGGAGCCGTTACCGGCTAATGTCCTGGAACGGGGGCTGCTGCTGGCCAATGATCTGGCGGGTGTTCGGGCTACAGGTATTTTGGAGGCTGGGGAGGTGCCTGGTACCTCGCGCCTGCTGCTGAAAATCGATGACCTACCTTTTCTGAGCGCAGACCTTGGGGTGAGCAACCAGGGGGTGAAATCCACCGGTGAATGGCAGCTGGTAGGCGGGGTCGGCCTCAACAACCTTAGTGGTCGCGGTGACCGACTTTCCCTGCGTACCTTGGCCGCAGAGAACTTAAGCAGCCTGACTCTGCAATACAGCTCGCCGTTGGGGGGCGATGGTTGGGCTCTCGGCCTTTCCACATCCGTGTTGGATTATCGGCTTGGGGAGAGGTTTTCCAGCCTGAAGGCCCAGGGGAGTGCTACGACGGCAGGGGCCACGCTCAACTACGCCTGGGTTCGCCAGGCTGACCGCAACTTGCGGTTTAGCCTGGGTCACGAGCAGCGTCAGTATGCCGATGATGCAATGTCGGCGCCGTTGCGTCGGCAGAATGTGGAAGCCTGGAGCTACGGGATAAATGGCGACATTCGCGACGCTCTGTGGGGGGGCGGCAGCAGTTGGGGCGCGCTGCAATTGATTTCGGGGCGCCTACGTATCGGGGATATTGGGGGGGAGCGCTCCGCCGATGCTAGCGGGCCCCGGAGCGCTGGGAGCTACGACAAGGTGACGCTCCAATGGAATCGCCTGCAGTCCCTGGGAAATACGGGGTGGTTGCTGCAGTTCGGCATCAACGGCCAGTGGGCTGACCGCAACCTAGCCAGCTCCGAGCGCTTTTCCCTTGGTGGCCCTGGTGGTGTAAGGGCATATCCGGTGAATGAAGGTAGTGGTGATGAGGGCCTTCTTGCCAAACTGGAATTGCAGCGGGAACTGACTTTTGGTTGGCGCGGCCAGCTCTTCTACGACTATGGGCGTGTCCGACAGCACAAACGGGAATGGTCAGGTTGGCAGGGGGGCAGCGCTCAACCTAACCAATATCACCTGGAAGGCGCCGGTATCGGGGTTAGTTGGGCAGGAGCAGGTGACTGGCGTTTCTCGGCTACTTACGCTGCGCCAATCGGCAGTAATGCCGGGGCCGGCAGCAAAGGTGAAAACAGTGACGGCAGTGCCAGCGGCAACCCCCGCCTATGGCTATCCCTATCCGCAGTCTTTTGACCTTTTCCCCCGCTAGCGTCGAGGAATACATGAACCGAGCCTATCGATTAGTTTGGAATGCAAAGAATGGCGGTTATGCCGTTGCCCCGGAAACTGCGCGCGGAAAATCTTCCGGCAGCAGCTTGTGCCCCCGTTCTGTCGGCCTGCTGCTGGCCGGTTCTGTCGCTTCAGTCGCAGCGTACGCTGCGGCTCCGGCCCCGACTACGCTGCCCACGGGCGGGCAAGTAGTTGCCGGACAGGCTGGCATCAGCCAATCCGGCTCAACCATGACGGTGAACCAGGGCAGCAATCAGGCCATCATCAACTGGCAGAGTTTTGATATCGGCAGCCAGGCGAGCGTCACTTTTCACCAACCGTCGGCTTCGAGTGTGGCCCTGAATCGGGTGTTGTCCGGTGAGGCCAGTCAGATTTACGGCAAGCTCAATGCCAATGGGCAGGTCTATGTTGTCAATCCTGCCGGGGTCATTTTTGGGGCTGGCAGCAAGGTGGATGTGGGGGGGCTGGTGGCCTCCACGCTGGATATCACCAATGAGGATTTTCTTGCAGGCAAGCTTCGCTTCAAGCGCAATGGCGCCTCCGGTGGGATTAACCAGCAAGGCGAAATCACGGTCAAGGATCAGGGGGTGCTGGCTTTGCTGGCGCCCACAGTGAAGAACGAGGGGGTTCTCTCCGCTCGTCTGGGCAATGTTGTGCTGGCGGCAGGGGATCGCATTACCCTGGATGGCGGAGCCAACGGTTACCTGCAAGTGGCGGTAGAGCCGGCTACGGTTAAAACCCTGGTGGAAAACCGGCAGATGATCGTGGCCGATGGTGGCCAGGTGATCATGACCAGCAAGGCAGCAGATACCTTGTCTGCTGGCGTGGTATCCAACAGCGGCACCATTCAAGCTCGGACCTTGACTGAGCACGAAGGCCGCATCCTGCTGCTGGCCGATCTTGGTCATGGGGAGGTGAAGCACAGCGGCTTGCTGGATGCCTCCGCGCCCACCGAGGGAAACGGTGGCTTTGTCGAGACCAGTGCCGCCAAGGTCAGCCTCGCCGAGGGGCGCAAGGTGACAACGCTGGCGGCCAAAGGCAAGACGGGCACCTGGCTGATCGACCCCAACGACTTTACCATTGGCCTGACCAGCGGCGATCTGACTGGACGGCAGCTTTCCGCAGACCTGGCCAGCAACAACGTCACCATTCGGAGTACCGACGGCGGCCAGGCCGGGAACGGCGATATCAACGTCAATGCGCCGGTCAGTTGGAGTACCAATACCACGTTAACACTTCAGGCCCAGAACGATGTCAACGTCAATGCCGATATTACTGCCACGGGTAATAGTGCCGGTCTGGTTTTAGGCGGTGGGCTATATACCCTTGGCCTTCCAGTTTTTGGCCACGGGGCGCGCATTACCCTCAGCGGCAGTAATGCGAGCTTAAAAATGGGCACTGTTGGGACGGAGGCGGTTTACCGCCTGATCCGTTCGGTAACGGACCTTCAGTCCGTGGCTGATGCGCCCAGTGGCAACTACGCGTTGGCTGTCGATATCGATGCGAGCGCAACTGCCAGCTGGAATGGTGGCGCGGGTTTCAACCCGATTGGTAATGCAGGGCAAGCGTTCGTCGGTAACTTTAACGGCCTTGGACACACCATCAAAAATCTGACCATTAACCGGCCCAACCAAATGTTAGCCGGCCTCTTCGGCTATTCGAACAACAGCAGGCTTTCCGATTTCGGGCTGCTCAATGCCAGCGTTTCCGCGGGAGGCCATGATGGTAGTGGCGAATTAGTCTATGGAATAGGTACGGTTGTAGGTTACGCAAGGGCAACCGCGATTGATGGCGTGTTTTCGGAAAATGGGGCGGTCAAAGGAACCATCTACACCGCAATAGGCGGACTAGCTGGTACGTTGGATGGATCACGCTTGCTTAATTCCTATTCCACAGGAACCATCGATGCGGCTAGCGGTGCTCCTTACCAATTTATTGGCGGTTTGGTTGGCATCGCATATGGCAACACACAGATTTCCGATAGCTATTCGAAATCCAATTTTTTGGTGACGAACGCACCCCGGGATTCCTATTTCGGGGCTTTGATTGGATTCATAGGGGATCCAATTTTTGGAAATTCTTTTGGTAACACAGTAAGGCTGTTCGGCAATCACGCATCCAACATGTACAACTATGGAAATTGCTACGCAACAAGCCGAGGAATTATCGGAAATGCGGATAGCAATCACCCCTTCTTTGCATCCGCAGATAATTACTTTAATACCTCTTGGACGCTTGATCAGGGGGTTTCCATCGTTGGTACCGGCCTATCCCCTGGTCAATCCAGCAGCTATACGGGTTTTGACTTCACCAATACTTGGTCATTCCCGCCAGGCCAGAACAGCACTCCTGTTTTGCGCAGATTCCAGCGTGATGCTTATGTGTTTGCCGATGACGTTAGCAAAACCTACGATGGCCAAGTGCTCAGCAATCCCAGTGCAACAGTTGTCGGGGCCGATGTCAGTGGCACCACTTCCTATGCTGGCAGTTACCAAGGCGCCGTCAATGTGGGTACTTACAGCATTACTCCCCAGGGTTTGAGCTTTCCCACCAATGTTAACGATCCGGATAGCTATCAGCACTACGGCACCATCTACTATGTACCCAGCACATTGACCATTACCAAGGCTCCCCTGACGGTTACGGCAAGCAATGTCAGCAAGACCTACGACGGCCTCACCTGGGCAGGCCTGCCCAGCGCCATCTACACCGGTTTAGTCGGCGGCGATAGCGCTGCCTCCCTGAGCGGCTCACTTTCCGTTAGCGGGGCTGCGGGGGCTGTCAATGCTGGGACGTACACCCTGACACCGGGGGGACTCTCCAGCGGTAACTACGACATTTCCTTTGCAAACGGGATCCTGACCATTACCAAGGCGCCGCTGACGATTGCTGTCGGAAATGCGGGCAAGACCTACGATGGCCAGGCGTGGAGCGGAGGTTCCGCCACCTACAGCGGCTTCGTCAATGGGGAAAATGCCGGCGCCCTCTCCGGCACGCTGGGCTTCTCGGGCAGCGCCCAGGGCGCAGCCAATGCGGGCACCTATGCCATCACGGCCGGGGGTTTGAATAGCGGCAACTACGCCATCACTTATGTGGACGGCGCCCTGACCATCGCCCCCCGTTCCATCACCGTCAAGGCTAACGACCAGAGCCGATACTATGGCGATGTCAATGCCCTTAATGGCGGGGTATCCGTGGTCAGCGGTTCTCTGGTGGGAAGTGATGCATTGGGTAATGCATCACTGAGCAGCGCTGCCACTGCCGGTAGCAACGCAGGTCAGAGCTATGCCCTGACACCGAGTAATGCGGCCTTTACCTCCGGCAATGCTGGCAACTACAGCATCACCTACGTGGACGGTACGCTCACCATTACTCCCCGCCCCATTACCCTTAGGCCAGAGGATCTCAGCCGGACCTACGGTAGTGCCAACCCGGGGAATGCCCAGTTCGTTCTAAGTAGTGGCTCTCTCGCCAATGGTGACAGCCTGAAAACTACCACGGTCAGCACCTCAGCCACGGCGATGTCCAATGCCGGTCAGAGCTACGCTCTGACTTCAGGCAGCGCCGAGTTTGCCAGCGGTAATGTGGGGAACTACCTTATCACCTATCAGAACGGGACGCTGACCATTACCAAGGCGCCCCTGACCATCACGGCCGGAAACGCCAGCAAGACCTATGACGGCTTGGCCTGGAGCGGTGGCAATGGGGTGAGCTACAGCGGCTTTGTCAATGGCGAGGGGGCTGGCGTACTCTCCGGCAGTCTCAGCTACGGTGGCAACGCGCAGGGGGCCAGCAATGCCGGCACCTATGTCCTGACGCCCGGCGGGCTTTCCAGCGGCAACTACGACATCACCTTCGTGGGCGGCAGCCTGGTCATCGGCAAGGCGCCTCTCACCGTCACCGCAGTCAATGGCAGCAAAACCTACGACGGGCTGGCCTGGAATGGCGGCAGTGGGGTGAGCTACAGCGGCCTCGTCAATGGCGAGGGGGCAGGAGTTCTCTCCGGCAGCCTCAACTACGGCGGTAGCGCCCAAGGGGCGACCAATGCTGGTACCTATACCCTGACGCCCGGCGGGCTTTCCAGCGGCAACTACAACATTAGCTTCGTGGATGGCAATCTGTTTATCGGCAAGGCTGCGCTAACCGTCGCCGCCACCAACGGCAGCAAGACCTATGACGGCTTGGTCTGGAGTGGCGGCAGCGGGGTGAGTTACAGCGGCTTTGTTAATGGCGAGGGGGCCGGCGTTCTTTCCGGTAGCCTCAGCTACGGCGGTAGCGCCCAGGGAGCCAGCAATGCCGGTTCCTACACGCTGATCCCCGGCGGGCTTTCCAGCGGCAACTATGATATTTCCTACCTCGCGGGCAATCTGACCATCAACAAGGCGGCATTGACCGTTGCCGCCAACAACGGCAGCAAGACCTATGACGGTCAGGCCTGGAGCGGCGGCAATGGCGCCAGCTACAGCGGCTTTGTGAACGGTGAGGGCGTCGGCGTGTTGAGCGGTAGTTTGACCTTCGGCGGCAGCGCCCAAGGCGCGGAAAATGCCGGGCAGTACGCCCTACGCCCTGGCGGCCTAAGTAGCGGCAATTACGATATCGCCTTTGTCGATGGAGTCCTGTCCATCACACCCCGTGCCATTACCGTGCAGGTGAACGACCAGTCTCGCTACTACGGATACGGTAATCCCAGTCGCGGTGGTGTGCACCTGGTTGGAGGCTCCTTGGTCGGTAGCGACGCCCTGGGCAACTCTGTCCTGACCACTAGTGCTCCGGGCAACGCGGCAGCGGGCCAGAGTTTTGCACTTTCCGGCAGCAATGCGGCTTTCACGTCCGGGAACGCCAGCAACTATGCCATTACCTATGTGGATGGAAGCTTGCAGGTGGCCAAGGCCCCGCTGACCATCCGGGTCAACAATGTAGACCGCATGGAGGATGGCAAGGCCTGGAACGGTACGCCGGGCATCAGCGTCAGTGGCCTGGTTAATGGCGACGACCTGAGCGATCTTCAGGGCAGTCTGGTCTTCAGCGGCAATGGTTTTGGCGCCTCCAAGGCCGGAACCTATACGTTGAGCGCCTCGGGTTTGAGCAGCAACAATTACGCCATCAGCTTTGTCGATGGAGCATTGGTGATTTCGCTGCCGGACGCCGTGGATGGCATCCGGGCGCCGACGGGCGGGCAATTGCAGCAGGTCAGCCGGGGCGAAGACCCTGTGCGGAGAATCGGCCCCAATCCGCTAGAGGGAAGGCCCGGTTGGATGGTGGCGGCCCATGGCGACGCATCGCCCTATCTGACCTTGCGGCCTGACCATATCCGTTTGCCCAACTGAGGGGATGGCTTACCTACGGGCGACCATGGCGGCCGCCCGGCGTTGATTTGCCATACGGGTGGAAGACGACAGGCTGCACTGCCGGCGGCGTGCTGCGGGTCGGCCAGGGGCCGTTCAGCCGGATGCGTTCCACCACGCGCCATCCCAGCAGGATGGCCAGGACCAGGGCGTAGATGATGGGGTCCAGCAGGGCCACCCGTTTCACCAGCCACAGGTAATGCACCACTCCCAGGATCGCCACCGCATAGACGGCCCGGTGCAGGCTCTGCCAGCGCTTGCCGCCGAGGCTGCGGATGGCGGCGTGGCTGGAGGTCAGGGCCAGGGGCAGCATCAGCAGGAAGGCGGTGGCGCCGACGGTGATGAAGGGGCGCTTCCAGATATCCCGGGCGATGGCGTCCACGTCCCAGAATTGGTCCAGCCAGAGGTAGGTGAGCAGGTGCAGGCAACCGTAGGCGAAGGCGGTTAGCCCCAGCATGCGGCGCAGGCGCAGCAGCCAGTGCCAGCCGGAGAGCTTGCGCAGGGGCGAGACGCACAGGGTGAGAAAGAGGAAGTTGAGGGTCCAGATGCCCATGCCCCGGGTCAGGGCTTCGATGGGATTGGCCCCAAGGCTGTCCGACCACAGGCCGTGGGCGTAGTGCAGGGCCGGCAGCAGGGTGAGCAGGAACAGGGCGGCCTTGATGGCGGAGAGTTGGCGCGGGGTGGGCTGGAAGGTCATGGGCAAAAGATGTCAGAAGAAGCGGCGCAGGTCCATGCCGCTGTAGAGGCCGGCCACCTGGTCGGCGTAACCGTTGAAAGGAAGGGTCTTGCGCTTGATGAATTCGCCGATGCGCCGTTCCGTCGCCTGGCTCCAGCGGGGATGGTCCACCGCCGGGTTGACGTTGGAGTAGAAGCCGTATTCGCTGGGGCCGGCCTTCATCCAGGTGCTGCGGGGCTGTTCGCGGACGAAGCGGATGCGCACGATGGATTTGGCGCTCTTGAAACCGTACTTCCACGGCACCACCAGACGGATCGGCGCCCCGTTCTGGGCCGGCAGCACCTCGCCATAGAGGCCGACGGCCAGCAGGGTCAGGGGGTGCTGGGCCTCGTCCAGGCGCAGTCCTTCCACATAGGGCCAGTCCAGTAACGGAGAGCGGACGCCGGGCATCTGCTGGGGGTCCGCCAGGGTGACGAATTCGACGAAGCGGGCCTGGCCGTTGGGTTCCACCTGCCGGATCAGCTCCGCCAGGGGAAAGCCGACCCAGGGAATCACCATGCTCCAGCCTTCGACACAGCGCATGCGGTAGATGCGCTCCTCCAGGGGCGCCAGCTTCAGCAGGTCGTCGATGGAAAAGGTGCGGGGGCGCTTGATCTCCCCTTCCACTGTGACGGTCCACGGCCGGGTCTTGAGGCGGCCGGGCGCGTGGCGGGCCGGGTCCTCCTTGTCCGTGCCGAACTCGTAGAAGTTGTTGTAGCCGGTGACCGACTTGAGGGGCGTCAGCTTTTCGTCGCTACTCAAGGGGCTGGGGCGCAGGGTGCCGAGGCTGCCGGCCTGGCTGATCTGGGGCAGTCCCAGGCCGGCCAGGGCGGCGCCGGCGCCGAGGCCTTTGAGCAGGGCACGGCGACCCCGGGCCAGGGGCTCCGGCGTAATCTCGGATGGCTGCAGGTCGGGGGGGCGGCGGATCAGCATGGGCGGCTCCGGAGGTGAGGATTGGGCAGGCTCGGGGCGGGCCGGCCTAGCGGGCTTCCAGTTGTTGATAGACCTGGGTGGCGATGGTGCCCAGGCTTGCCTTGTCCAGCGTGCCGGACAAAGCATAGCCGAAGCGACCGTCCACCCAGTAGAAAACGCTGACGTCCCCTTCCCGGCTGAAACGGAAGGAGGTGTCGCCACTGCCGGTGCCTTCGCCGCTGACATAGAGGGTCAGGCGCTGGCCGCCCCCGTCCTGGTACATGAACAGGGCCACGGGGCCCTGGCCGCCCGGCAGCAGGCGCCCGCCCACCAGTTCGAAGCCCTGGGCGCCGAGGCGGGGCGGGTGCAGGGGAGCGCCGAGCCGTTTCGACAGCCAGGCGGCCAGATGGGTTTCCTGGTCGGCGCCGACTTCCACCGGGTGGCGCACCTCCGGTGCATACACCGCGTGGGCGATGGCCGCCTGGCGGGGCAGGGCTGCAGCCAGGCTGGGCGACGGCAGGTAGGTATGGGCCTGCCAGCCGGCCAGGGCGCCCGACAGCACCAGCAGTACCGCGGCGGCGCTCTGCCAGGGCCAGGTGAGGAAGCGCTGCCGGAGGAGGGGCGCCGGCCGGGGCAGTTCCTGCAGGTGCGGTGGAATGTCCTCCTCCAGCACCGGCTGGAAGAGGGATTGCAGGCCCCGGTTCTGGGCCTGGTAGGCCTGCAGTCGGTCGTGGGTGTCGGGATGCTGTTCCAGGTACGACTCCACCTGCGCTTGCCGCTCGGCGGGCAGGCGCCGGTCCGCCCAGGCCTGGAGCTCGTCTTCGTGAATGGGTTGGGGCGTCATGGTACGACCCTCAAATGGGTGACGCCGGACTCCGGCGCCATGAGGCGGCGCAGATGCTCGCGGCCGCGAAAGAGGCGCGACATGACGGTGCCCCGGGGGATGGCCAGGGTTTGGGCTATGGCGTCGTAGCTCATGTCTTCCAGTGCCACCAGCAGGATCACCGCCCGTTGCTCCTCCGGCAGGCGGTAGAGGGCTGCCGCCAGGTCGGCCAGTTCCAGGGCGTCGCTCTGGGTGGGCCGGGTACCCGGTTCCGGGATTCGCTCGTCCAGTGGCTGGGGGGCGATGCCGGGGCGGCGCAGCTGATCCAGGCGCAGGTTGTGCATGATGGAGAACAGCCAGGGACGCAGCGGGCGGCCATCCTGCCAGCTGTGGCGCCGGCTCCAGGCCCGTTCCAGGGTGTCCTGCACCAGGTCGTCCGCCGCCGCCCGGTCGCCCACCAGGGCCCGGGCGTAGCGGCGTAGCCGGGGAATCTCGGCCAGGAGCGGCGCTTCCTCCATGGTTCAGGGCTTGGCCACGTGCCAGACGTTGTTTACGCCGTCGCCGCTGCGGTCTCCCGGCTTCTGGTCCTTGACCCAGTAGTAGAGGGGCTTGCCCCGGTAGGCCCACTGCTTCTTGCCGTCGTCCCGGGTGAGGACGCTGAAGTGGCCGTTGGCCCGGTCCATCTCGTTGGCGAACAGGGGCGGCCAGTTGCTGGCACAGGGGCCGTTGCAGACGCTCTTGCTGCCGTCCGCCGGGTCCTTGTCGAAGACGTAGAGGGTCATGCCGTTGCTGCCGGTGAGGGCGTCCTGGGCGACCATGGCTGGAGCGGGGCCGCCGCCGTAACTGGCGCAGGCGGCCAGTCCGGTGGCGAGAACGATGCCGGCGATGCAGGTGTGGATTTTCATGGTGATCTCCGTAGGGTGATGTTGCATACGGATATACGGAAATCCCCGGCCGCCAATTCCCTCCGGCGACAAATAATTTCCGTAGCTGGCGGTAGGACCGCCGGCGCCGGAAAAAATGCCGCGGAAAAAGAAAAAGGGTGGCAAATGCCACCCTTTTCGGTGCTGCTGGGAGTGCGGCTTAGCGCAGGCCGGCAGCGTACTCGGCCACGGCCTTGATTTCCTGATCGCTCATCTTGGCAGCGATGGTGCGCATCATCTTTTCCGGATCGTTGCCGCGCTCGCCGGAGCGGAAGGTCTTCAGCTGGTTCTCGGTGTATTCAGCCCACTGGCCGGCCAGACGGGGGAACTGGGCGGGCAGGCCGGCACCGGCAGCGCCGTGACAGCCGGCACAGGCGGGGATGCCCTTCTTCACGTCGCCGGCGCGCCACAGCTTCTGGCCCTGGGCCACCAGCTTTTCGTCCTTGGCCACCTGGGGCTTCAGGGTCTGGGCGGCGAAGTAGGCGGCCACGTTCTTCATGTCGTCTTCGGTGGCCAGGGTGGCGGCCATGCCGGCCATGATGGCGTTGTTGCGCAGGGGCGCCTTGCCGTCGGCACCGGGCTTGAAGTTGGACAGCTGTTTGACGATGTATTCGGGGATCTGGCCGGCCAGGTTGGGGTTGGCGGCAGCCAGGCTGTTGCCGTCGGTGCCGTGACAGGCGCCGCAGACGGCTTCAGCAATGGGCTTGCCCTTGGCGGGGTCCGGTTTGGCAGCAGCTTCCGGGTTGGCGTGGGCGGTGAAGCTGGCGGCGAGCAGAAGCGCCAGAGCCGTGGTGCGAATCATGTCCAAACTCCTTCTATCGATCCAAAAAATTCGGTATAGACGCTAGGCCGCCGGAGCGGGATCGCGCGGCCCCTCCCGGGAGGCCAGGGTTATTCTTTGAGCATTGCTGCGGCCGGAGTTTGCCTCGCCTGGGGGCTGAACCCCGTGAAAGCAAAAGCCGAAACCCTGCTATTCTATATCACTTCGGTGCTCCGAAGCGAGGAGCGGAAAAAGGAGAAGGCCCACCATGGCCCTGTTTCAAAAGGCGGTTTTTTTAACCACCGTCGCCCATTTGCGGGATTTGCCCGAGGACGCCCTGGCGGAGGTGGCTTTTGCCGGCCGTTCCAACGCCGGCAAGTCGTCCGCCATCAATACCCTGGCCAACCACACCCGGCTGGCTTTCGTTTCCAAAACCCCCGGCCGTACCCAGCACCTGAACTTCTTCAAGCTGGAAGAGGGCAAGTTCCTGGTGGATCTGCCCGGCTATGGCTATGCCAAGGCGCCGGAGGAAATCCGTTCCCAGTGGGAGGGCCTGCTCGGCCCCTACCTGCAGCACCGCGGGCCGTTGTCCGGCCTGGTGCTGATCATGGACAGCCGCCATCCCCTGACGGAGCTGGACCAGAATCTGATCGACTGGTTTGCCGCCACGGGCAAGCCCCTGCACATCATGCTGTCCAAGGCGGACAAGCTGACGCGGCAGGAACAGTCCCTGGTTTTGCGTCAGGTCAAGGCCGCCATGGCCGATCTGGGGGAACGTTGCACCGTCCAGCTGTTCTCCAGCCTGAAGAAGACCGGCGTCGAGGAAGCGGAGAAGGTGATCGCCGGCTGGATGGGCATGGAAGTGCCGCCGCCGCGCCCGGCGCCGCCGCCCCGGCCGATCCGTTCGGCCAAGAGCGCCGCCGGCGCCAAGCAGAACCGGACCCACGCCCCGGGCAACAAGAAAGCCGTCCTGGCGGGGGGCAAACCGAAGCCAGCCAAGGCTCCGGCACAGAAATAAAAAAGCCCCCGGTAAAGGGGTAACCGGGGGCCGAAATGCCTTAATTAACTTGATTAAGGCACCCGCTCAGGGAGGTAAAGCGGGAGACGGTGTGAGCCATCTGCGTTCTAAGAGAGGCCTTGGGGGAGAGAAGTTCCCAAACCGTGCAATTTTTTTGAAAATTTTTTACTGGGTTCAGAACCGCCTGCCATGACTAGCCAAACCATCCCCGGAAAGTTCTCCGCCACCCGCATGCGGCGCATGCGCCGCGATGATTTCTCCCGTCGTCTGATGCGTGAGTCCGTGCTCACTGCGGACGACCTGATCTATCCCGTTTTCGTCCTCGAAGGCAGCCAGCGCAGCGAAGCCGTCGCCTCCATGCCCGGCGTCTGCCGCCAGAGCCTGGACCTGCTGCTGCATACCGCCGAGCGCGCCCTCAAGCTGGGCGTGCCCGCCCTGGCCCTGTTCCCAGTGGTGGACGGCAGCCGCAAGAGCCTGGATGCGGCCGAGGCCTACAATCCGGAAGGCTTGGTGCCCACCGTGGTGCAGGCCCTGAAGAAGGAATTTCCGGAGCTGGGCGTCATCACCGACGTGGCCCTGGACCCCTACACCATCCATGGCCAGGACGGGCTGATCGACGCCAGCGGCTACGTGCTCAACGACGAGACCGTGGAAGTGCTGATCAAGCAGGCCGTCTGCCACGCCCAGGCCGGCGCCGACGTGGTGGCGCCCTCCGACATGATGGATGGCCGCATCGGCAGCATCCGCCAGGCCCTGGAAGCGGAAAAGCTGATCTACACCCGCATCCTGGCCTATTCCGCCAAGTACGCCTCCGCCTTCTACGGCCCCTTCCGGGACGCCGTCGGTTCCGCCGCCAACCTGGGCAAGGGCAACAAGTACACCTACCAGATGGACCCGGCCAATACGGACGAGGCCCTGCGGGAAGTGGCCCAGGACCTGGAAGAGGGTGCCGACATGGTGATGGTGAAGCCGGGCATGCCCTATCTGGACATCGTGCGCCGGGTCAAGGAGCAGTTCGGCGTGCCGACCTACGCCTATCAGGTGAGCGGCGAGTACGCCATGCTCAAGGCCGCCATCCAGAACGGCTGGCTGGCCGAGGAGGCTTGCGTCCTGGAGGCCCTGCTGTCCTTCAAGCGGGCCGGTGCCGACGGCATCCTCACCTACTTCGCCCTGGACGCGGCGGAGTGGTTGCGCAAGTAAGCGGTCGCTTACTCCAATGAAAAAGGGCGCTGCGGCGCCCTTTTTCATTGTCCATGGCGATTGGAAGTCAGGCTGCCTGGCTGAGGCAGGCCCCGTACAGCATGGGCCATTGCTGGGGCCATTGGGCCAGGGGCTCCCGGCTGAAGCCGCTCTTGGCGTATTGCTGCCAGCGGCCGCTGACGTGGCACAGCAGCAGGTTGGCCAGGGCGGCGAAGTCGGTGGCGGGGCTCAGGCCCTCCTGGGTGGCCGCCACCTTGAGGGA
This sequence comes from Azospira sp. MPR-E4, assembly GCF_058809645.1. NCBI lineage: Bacteria > Pseudomonadati > Pseudomonadota > Betaproteobacteria > Rhodocyclales > Rhodocyclaceae > Azospira > Azospira sp. MPR-E4. The sequence continues at coordinate 47,440 of NZ_JBXAST010000012.1, forward strand.
TTGCCGCAGGGCTGCCTCCAGCTTCTCCAGCAGCAGGTTGATGCGGGCCTGCAGGCGCTCGTTTTCGTGCACCAGGGCATCGCCGGTGAGGACCCGGGTCATGCCCCGGTTGCGCTGGGCAAAGCCCAGCAGCAGGTGCAGGATCAGTTCCACCTGCTTCAGGCCCATTTCCTCTTCCGCCGTGATCTGGTTGATGAGGCCCAGCAGGCTGGTCTCGATGAATTCGATGAGGCCCTCGAACATCTGGGCCTTGCTGGCGAAGTGACGATAGAGGGCGGCCTCGGAGCATTCGAGGCGGGCGGCCAGGGCGGCCGTGGTGATTTTCTCGCCCTGGGGCTGTTCCAGCATGGCCGCCAGGGTTTGCAGAATCTGCAGCTTGCGTTCGCCGGGCTTGCTGGCCATGGTGCTTCTCCCCCTTGTTATTGGTGGGGAAATTATAGCTGGCGCAGGGCCCGGGGCAGGTCCAGGATGTTGCGCAGGGTGACGTCCACATAGGCCGGCTGGCGCAGTCTGGCGGCGGAGTCAGTGCTCACCCAGACGGTCTTCAGGCCGAGCCGTTTGGCCGTGGCCAGATTCGGCAGGCTGTCCTCCACCATGATGCAGCGGTGCGGATTCAGGCCCTCGGCCCGGAACAGGTGGCGAAAGCCGTGGCTCTCGGGCTTGGGCCGGAAGCGCACCCGCTCCACCGAATAGGCGGCGGTGAAGCAGTCGGCGATGCCGGTGGCCTCGAGCACGGCCTCGGTGTAGTGCTGGGGACCGTTGGAGAAGACGATCTTGTGTCCCGGCAGGCGCTGCAGCATGGCCTTGACCCCCCGCTGGAAGACGATGCCGGGCAGCAATACCTCCAGGTCGTGGGTTTCCCGCAGGAAATGGTGAGGGTCGATGTCGTGGTGCCGGATCAGGCCCAGCAGGGTGGCGCCGTAGCGGTGCCAGTAGTCCTGGCGCAGGGCCTGGGCGGCCGCCTCGTCCAGGGCCAGGTGGCGCTGGATGTAGGCGGTCATGGCCCGGTTGATGTGGGGGAAGATGTGGGGGCTGGCGTTGTGCAGGGTGTTGTCCAGATCGAAGATCCAGACCGGCTGGCCACCCTGCCGCCAGCCCCGGGGCATGGCCATCAGTGGCTCTTGATCATGGTGCCGACGCCGTGGTCGGTGAGGATTTCCAGCAGCAGGGCATGTTCCACCCGGCCGTCAATGATGTGCACGCTCTTCACGCCGTTGCGGGCGGCATCCAGGGCGGAGCTGATCTTGGGCAGCATGCCGCCGGAGAGGGTGCCGTCCTCCACCATGTCGTCGATCTGCTTGGGGGTGATGCCGGTGATGAGTTGGCCGGCCTTGTCCAGCACCCCGGGGGTGTTGGTCAGCAGCACCAGCTTCTCGGCCTTGAGCACCTCGGCCACCTTGCCGGCCACCACGTCGGCATTGATGTTGTAGGTTTCGCCGTCCTTGCCGACCCCGATGGGGGCGATCACCGGGATGAAGCCGGCGCCTTCCAGGTTGCCGATGAGGGAGGGGTCGATCTGCACGATGTCGCCCACCTGGCCCACGTCGATCAGGTCGTCGGGGTTTTCCTTGTTGGGCAGCAGCAGCTTCTTGGCCCGGATCATGCCGCCATCCTTGCCGGTGAGGCCCACGGCCTTGCCGCCGGCGCGGTTGATGAGATTGACCACGTCCTTGTTCACCTGGCCGCCCAGGACCATTTCCACCACTTCCATGGTTTCGGCGTCGGTGACGCGCATGCCCTGGATGAATTCGCCCTTCTTGCCGACCCGGCCGAGCATGTTCTCGATCTGGGGGCCGCCGCCATGGACCACCACCACGTTCATGCCCACCAGCTTCAGCAGCACCACGTCCCGGGCGAAGCATTGCTTGAGGTGCTCGTCGGTCATGGCGTTGCCGCCGTATTTGACGACGATGGTGCGGCCGTGGAAGCGCTTGATGTAGGGCAGGGCTTCGGCCAGGATGGCGGCCTGCTGGGCGGGGGTGGGGGTGGTCATGGTGTTTCCCGAATGAAAGACCCGGGAATTCTACCCGCCGGGGGGCGGAAAGAAAAAGCCGGCAGTGGCTGCCGGCTGTCTGGGGAGCGGCGCAGGCTCAGTCGATGGTGAGGCGCTTGCTGCTGGCGGCTGCCCGTTTGGGCAGGGTCAGTTCCAGCACGCCGTCGTTGAACCTGGCGGAAGCCTGGGCGTCATCGATGTCCTGGGCCACCTGGAAGGAGCGGGAAACCTTGCCGAAGTAGCGTTCGGAGCGCAGCAGGCGCTGGCCTTCCTTCACTTCCTTCTCCTGCTTGACCTCGGCGCTGATGGCCACGGTATTGCCTTCCACATGGACATGGATGTCCTCCTTCTTCACGCCCGGCAGTTCGGCGTGCACCAGATAGGCCTTTTCATCTTCCTTGACGTCCATCTTGATGCTGGGCGCCTGGGTCTGGTTGGAAAACTCCACCGGGCGCACGAAGAAACCCCGGAACAGGTCGTCGAGCGGGTCCAGTCCGGCTTGGCTGAGGCGGGTCAGGTGATTGCTCATGATGATCTCTCCTTCAAGGACTCAGGGCGGATGCCATATCCATACGGCACCTTCTGTTTCCTATATAGGGCATGGCAAAAACTTTTCAAGGGCGAGCGTTCTGCCCCTCCCCGCGGGCCTCCCAGTACTCGTTGCAGCGGCCCCGGGCCAGGCTCTGGGCGAACTTGGGGCTGCGGATCTGGGGCTCCTCATAGACCTGGCGCGCCAGGGACTGGAGAAAGGCGGCATGGGCCTCTTCGGCCGGCAGGGGGCGCAGGGGACGTCCCTTGTCCCGGTCGCCGAGGGCCTGCAGGGCCACGTCCTCGGCCCGGTTGCACAGCCTCAGGCGGGGCGCGTCCGGGTGGTCGTCGGCCACCGCCACCGGATGGCCATGGGCCAGGACCAGGGAGGAACAGAGGAGCAGCAGGCAGAACAGGGCGGGACGGCGCATGGCGGAGATGGGACGGGAATGACGATGGCCAATGGAAGCACGAAGGCCACCAGCAGCGCCAGGGCTGGCATCAAAAAGGGAAGGGCATGACGAGCCGGGGTGCCGGCAGAGCAAGGCGTGGTGGGGCGCTGCGGCAGTAGCGGCCTGGGATGGCCGTCCCTTGGGCCTCTAGGGCTGGGCCAGCTGGAGAATGGCGTCCCGGTTGGTCCAGGAGAAGACCTTGTCAGCAGCTTCCTGCCAGGGCAGCCAGCAGTAGTCCAGGTGTTCGCCCGGTGCCAGGGTCACCGGCCGGGGTGCCGGCAGCTCCAGGGAATAGACGTGCTCGGTGTTGTGGGTGACGCCGGGGGCGTAGCGATGGCGCCATTCGAGAAAAATCTCGAAGACGTGGCTTTGCTGCCAGTTGCGCAGGGGCAGGCCTTCGCCGGCGATGTCGATGCCGGTCTCCTCCAGCACCTCGCGCCGAGCCGTGGCGTCCAGGGGCTCGTCGCCCTCCTGGCTGCCGGTGACGGATTGCCAGTAGCCCGGGTGGGAGACGCGCTCGAGCAGGAGAATCTGCCGCTCCGGAGTGTGGATCAGCACCAGGACGGAAACGGGCCGCTTGTAGGGCTTGGGCGTTTCGCCCGGGGTGGCGCTCACGCCGGCAGGGAATCCAGGGCCAGGCCGGGGACGGCGAACAGGGCCCACAGGGGGCGGCCCTGCTCCCGCCATTCGTCGCCGGCGGCCTGCAGCACGGCGATGAGGGTGTCCACCGGGCTGCCCTCGTCATCTTCATCCACGCCCGCGGCAGGGGCGCCGGTGAACAGCAGCAGGCAGCCCTGGCCCGGGCTGGCCGCCAGGTCGGTGAGGCAGTCGTAGAGGGCGTCGAAATTGGCGCCGTAGTGTTCGGGGAATTGCAGCTGCCGTCCCAGCTCGGCGAGGAAGTCGCCGTCCAGGCCGATCTCGGCCACGCTCAGGCCCAGTTGCCGGGCGGCGGCCAGGGCAGTCGGCGCCTGGTCCGGGCGCAGGCGGTAGGGGCCGGCCAGGTCGGCCTTGGCCAGCAGGGCGGGAAAGTCGGGCGTGCGGGATGGTTTGCCGGTCATGGTTCAGTCCCGCAGACGACGGAAGCTGCGGTAGTGGTCGTCGGTGTAGTAGAAGACCACCGGCGGCTGGCCGCCGGCGATGAGGCGGCGGGCGCCCCGGTTACGGGCGCCGGGGGTGTCCACCGTGTACTCGCGGTAATAGCCACGGGGCTGCAGGGGCAGGCGCCGTTCGAAGTTGCCGAAGGTGCTGCCGTCCTTGGGGTAGGGGAAGGGGCCGCCGCGATGGATCAGGTTGAGGGTGCTGCGGGCCTCGGCCGGCAGCTCCTGGACGGAGACGCTGGCATCGCCGAAAGCCGGGCCGGGATTGGGTTCCCGGGCCGCGGCCGGCCCCGCCAGCAGTCCGCCCAGCAGGGCCAGGCCGGTCAGCAGGGAGGGCAGGAGGCGGGAGCGGCGCATGGCGGCGGGCTTGCTTTAGCCCTTGCTGACTTCGACCTGGGCTTCCACCTTCTGGCGCAGGCGGATGTGCAGCTCCTTCAGCTGCTTCTCGTCCACGTCGGAGGGAGCGTCGGTGAGCAGGCACTGGGCGCGCTGGGTCTTGGGGAAGGCGATGACGTCGCGGATGGATTCGGCGCCGGCCATCATGGTGACGATGCGATCCAGGCCGAAGGCCAGGCCGCCGTGGGGCGGGGCGCCGTACTTGAGGGCGTCGAGCAGGAAGCCGAACTTGATCTGCTGCTCTTCCGCGCCGATGTTGAGGGCTTCGAAAACCTTGGCCTGCACGTCGGCCTTGTGGATACGCACGGAGCCGCCGCCGATTTCCCAGCCGTTGAGGGCCAGGTCATAGGCCTTGGCCAGGCACTTGCCCGGATCGGTGAAGAGGAACTCCTCGTGACCGTCCTTGGGACTGGTGAAGGGGTGGTGACAGGCGGTCCAGCGCTTGTCGTCCTCGTCGTACTCGAACATGGGGAAATCCACCACCCACAGGGGTTCCCAGGCCTTGCCGTTGAGGTAGCCCTTCTCGTGGCCGAGCTTGACGCGCAGGGCGCCGAGGGCATCGTTCACCACCTTGGTCTTGTCGGCGCCGAAGAAGATCAGGTCGCCGGACTGGGCGCCGGTGCGCTCCAGGATGCCCTTGAGGGCGGCTTCGTGCAGGTTCTTGACGATGGGGGACTGCAGGCCGGTCTCGTTGGGCTGGGAGGCGTCATTGACCTTGATGTAGGCCAGGCCCTTGGCGCCGTAGATGCCGACGAACTTGGTGTATTCATCGATCTCGCCGCGGGTCAAGCTGGCACCGCCGGGCACGCGCAGGGCGGCGACACGGCCGCCGCTGGTGGCCGGGCCGGAGAAGACCTTGAAGGCCACGTCGGCCACCAGGTCGGTGACTTCGGTCAGTTCCAGGGTGACGCGCAAGTCCGGCTTGTCGGAGCCGAAACGGTTCATGGCTTCGGCGTAAGTCATGCGCGGGAAGGGGGCGGGCAGCTCGACGGCCAGGGCTTCTTTGAAGACGTAGCGCACCATCTCTTCCATGATGGCGGTGATCTGGTCTTCGCTGAGGAAGGAGGTCTCGATATCGACCTGGGTGAATTCGGGCTGGCGGTCGGCGCGCAGGTCCTCGTCGCGGAAGCACTTGGTGATCTGGTAGTAGCGGTCGAAGCCGGCCACCATCAGCATCTGCTTGAACAGCTGGGGGGACTGGGGCAGGGCGAAGAACTGGCCCGGATGCACGCGGGAGGGCACCAGGTAGTCGCGGGCGCCTTCCGGGGTGCTCTTGGTGAGCATGGGGGTTTCGATGTCGATGAAGCCCTGGCCGTCGAGGAAGCGGCGGAAGGCCATGGCCGTCTTGTAGCGCAGCATCATGTTCTTCTGCATCTGGGGCCGGCGCAGGTCGATGACCCGGTTGGTCAGGCGCACGTTCTCGGACAGATTGTCGTCGTCCAGCTGGAACGGGGGCGTCACCGCGGCGTTGAGCACTTCGATTTCATGGCAGAGGATTTCGATCTCGCCGCTGGCCATGTTGGGGTTCACGGTGCCTTCGGGGCGGGGGCGGACCTTGCCGGTGATCTTCAGCACGAACTCGTTGCGCACGGACTCGGCCACCTTGAACATGTCGGCCCGGTCCGGATCGCACACCACCTGGGCCAGGCCTTCCCGGTCCCGCAGGTCGATGAAGATGACGCCGCCGTGGTCGCGCCGCCGGTGAGCCCAGCCGCAAAGGGTGACTTCCTGGCCGTTCAGGCCGGAATTGAGTTGTCCGCAATAATGAGTACGCATGGTGATTCCAGAAGGGTTGATTCTTGTGGTTCAGTGATGGGGCTGGGGCGGCGGCAGGTGCCGGGCCGGCGGTGCGACGACGCCCATGGAAATGATGTACTTGAGGGCCTCGTCCACGCTCATTTCCAGTTCGATGGTGTCGCTGCGCGGCAGCATCAGGAAAAAGCCGGAAGTGGGGTTGGGCGTGGTCGGCACATAGACGCTGACGTAGTCGCCCACCAGGTGATTGACCACGTCGCCGCCGGGCTGGCCGGTGAGGAAGGCGATGGTCCAGGAACCCTGGCGCGGGTATTGCACCAGCAGGGCCTTGCGGAAAGCCTGGCCGCTCTGGGAGAAGAGGGTGTCGGAAACCTGCTTGACGCTGTTATAGACCGAATTGACCACCGGAATGCGGGCCAGCAGCTTTTCCCACCAGCGCACCAGCTTTTCGCCGATGAAGTTGGCCGCCGCCACCCCGGTGACGAGGATGATCAGCAGGGTGAGGATGGCGCCGGCCCCCGGAATGTCGAAGCCGAACAGGTTGCGCGGATGGATCGCCTCCGGCAGCAGCCGCAGCGACTGATCCATGGTGCCGATGATCAGGTTCAGCACCCAGGCCGTGATGGCCAGGGGCACCCAGATCAGCAGTCCGGTGATGAAGTAGCGTTTGATCAGCTGCCCGCGCACGCGCATGCTCCGTCGCCGCCCTGGCAGGGCGGCGGGTTGTCGGCCTTCTTGCTGCTGGCCGGGGAGGCGCCGTTACCGCCCTTGAAGTCGGTGGCGTACCAGCCGGAACCCTTGAGCTGGAAGCCGGCGGCAGAAATCTGCTTGGCGTAGCCGTCCTTGCCGCACTGGGGACAGGCGGTCAGGGGGGCGTCGCTCATCTTCTGCATGTGGTCCTGCTGATGGCCGCAGGCGGGGCAACGGTATTCGTAAATCGGCATGAGGAACTCCGGAAAAGCGAAATTATACCCGAACCGGGGCCGGCCTTATGCAGGCCCCGGCTGGGAAAATGGGGGTGAAACCCGGAGAATTCAAGCGGCTAGAGCAGCCGCAGGTAGGACTGGGTCAGTTCCTGGCCCCAGTACAGGGCCAGCAGGCCCGCTGCAGCCAGATAGGGACCGAAGGGAATGGGCACGTTGCGGCCCCGGCGGGCCAGCACGATCAGGGCCACGCCGACGACGGCACCGACCAGGGAGGAGAGCAGGATGGTCAGGGGCAGCATCTGCCAGCCGAGCCAAGCGCCGATGGCCGCCAGCAGCTTGAAGTCGCCGTAGCCCATACCTTCCTTGCCGGTGGCCAGCTTGAACAGCCAGTAGACGCTCCACAGGGACAGGTAGCCGACCATGGCGCCGATGACGGCGGAGCTGATGTCGGTGAAGGTGCCGGAGATATTGAACAGCAGGCCGAGCCAGACCAGGGGCAGGGTGATGGAGTCTGGCAGCAGCTGGGTGTCGAAGTCGATGCCGGTCAGGGCCACCATGGCCCACAGCAGCAACAGGGCGGCAGCAGCTGCCAGGGTCGGACCGAAGTGCCACACCGTGAAGGCGGAGAGCAGGCCCGTGAAGGCCTCCACCAACGGGTAGCGCAGGGAAATCGGGGCCTGGCAACCGGAACAGCGGCCTTTGAGGAGCAGGAAGCTGAGGACCGGGATGTTTTCCCAGGCCCGGATGGCGTGGCCGCAATGGGGGCAGCGGGAGGCCGGGGTCGCGAGGCTCAGCCGTTCCTTTTCCGGAGCCGTTTCCCCCCGCAGTTCGGCGCACTGCAGGTGCCAGTCCCGCTCCATCATCCGTGGCAGGCGGTGGATGACGACGTTGAGGAAGCTGCCGACCAGGAGGCCCAGGATTCCGGCCAGAGTCGTTGCGAGAGCGGGGTTTGCCAGGAACTCTTCCATCGGGCTCATACCACCGAGCCCAGCTTGAAGATCGGCAGGTACATGGCGACCACCATGCCGCCGATCAGGCCCCCGAGGATGACCATGATGATGGGTTCCATCAGGCTGGAGAGCCCCTCCACTGCGTCGTCCACTTCCTGTTCAAAGAAGTCTGCAACCTTTGACAGCATGGAATCCAGGGCACCTGATTCCTCGCCGATGGCGACCATCTGGATCACCATATTGGGAAACAGGTTCACGTTCTGCATGGAATTGGTCAGGCTGGTACCGGTACTGACTTCGTTCTGTATCTGGCGGGTTGCCACCTTGTAGACGTGATTGCCGGAGGCTCCTCCCACCGACTCGAGAGCCTCGACCAACGGCACCCCTGCGGCAAACATGGTGGCCAGGGTACGGGTCCATCGGGCAATGACGGCTTTGCGGATGATGTCTCCAAAAATGGGGGCCTTGAGCATCAGTCGATCCATGACAATCTGTACTTTCTCGGAGCGTTTCCACGATTCAAGGAACCCATACACGCCGCCACCAACGATGCCGAAGATGATGGGCCAGAACTGTACAAAGAAATCGGACATGGCGATGACCACCAGTGTCGGGGCGGGCAGATCGGCGCCAAAGGATTTGAAGATTTCCTTGAAGGCCGGGATGACGAAAATCATGATCACGGCAGTGATGACAAAGGCGACGACGATAACGGCGATCGGATAAAAAAGAGCCGACTTGATCTTGCTCTTTACCGCCAGGATTTTTTCTTTGTAGATGGCCAGGCGGTCTAGCAGGGAGTCCAGGATGCCGGCCTGCTCACCAGCGGCCACCAGGTTGCAGAACAGGGCGTCGAAGTACAGGGGGTATTTGCGGAACGCCTGATTCAATGAACTACCTGTTTCCACATCCGACTTGATGTCCAGCAGCAATTTTCCTACGGCCGGATTGGCGTGTCCCTTGCCGACGATGTCGAATGCCTGCAGCAACGGCACCCCGGATTTCATCATGGTGGCCAGTTGTCGGGTGAACAAGGTGATGTCCTTGTCGGTAATCTTGCCGCCGCTCTTGAAGCGCTGCTTCGAGACCTTTGAGACCAGTACGCCCTGGCGGCGAAGAGTAGCCTGAACTACCGTTTCGCTGGTCGCCCGTAACTCGCCCCGGATGATCTTTCCGGTTTTATCCTTCCCTTCCCAGGTAAAGGTATGTTCCTTGATGCTGGGGTCCGTCCGTTTGACGGTGGTCGATGGCTTTTTGACGGTGGCCATATGGGGTGCTTTCTGCTGGGTTGCGGTCAGGCGTTGGTGGTCGACAGGACTTCATCCAGGGAAGTAACTCCCTGCTTGACCTTCAACAGCCCCGATTGCCGGAGATCCTTTACGCCTTCACGTTTGGCCTGGACGGCAATGTCCATGGAGTTGCCGTTGGCCATGATGATCCTCTGAATTTCCTCGGAAACCGGCATGACCTGGTAAATACCGACCCGGCCCTTGAAACCGCCTCCCTTGCAGCGCTCGCATCCGGAGGGATTGGGGCCGTACAGGGTCCAGGAACCATCGAGCTCCTCTTCCGAAAAGCCAGCGTTCAACAGGGTCTCGGTAGGTACGTGCAGAGGCACTTTGCAGGTGCAGAGTCTTCTTGCCAGCCGCTGGGCAGTGATCAGGATGACGGACGAGGCAATGTTGAAAGTGGGGACGCCCATATTTTTCAGGCGCTCCAGTGTCGTCGGGGCATCGTTGGTGTGCAGGGTGGATAGCACCATGTGGCCGGTCTGGGCCGCCTTGATTGCGATTTCGGCAGTGTCCAGGTCGCGGATTTCACCCACCATGATGATGTCCGGATCCTGCCGCAGGAAGGACTTGAGGGCGGCGGAAAAGGTCAGGCCCGCTTTGTCATTGACGTTTACCTGGTTGATGCCGGCCAGGTTGATTTCTGCCGGGTCTTCCGCGGTGGAGATGTTGATGCCAGGCTTGTTCAGGATGTTGAGGCAGGTGTACAAGGATACGGTTTTGCCGGAACCCGTCGGGCCCGTCACCAGGACCATGCCGTAGGGGCGGTGAATGGCATGGAGCAGAGCTTCCTTTTGCTCGGCTTCGTAACCCAGGGCTTCAATCCCCAGAGTGGCCGAGGTCGGGTCGAGAATCCGCATGACGATCTTTTCGCCATGCAACGTCGGCAATGTGCTGACCCGGAAATCGATGGCCCTGTTCTTGGACAGCACCAGCTTCATCCGGCCATCCTGTGGTACGCGTTTTTCCGAAATGTCCAGACGGGAAATTACCTTGATACGGGAGGCTACCTTTTCCTTGATGGCCAGAGGGGGGGTCGCTACTTCCCGTAGTTCGCCGTCGATGCGATAGCGAATGCGATAGAACTTCTCGTAGGGTTCGAAATGAATGTCGGAAGCACCATCATTGATGGCGTCCATCAGAATTTTCTGGATGAATTTGACGACAGGGGCGTCATCCACCTCAACCGAGGCTGCATCATCGGCCTTGGCTTGGGCTTCCTCATCGGCGAACTCAAGATTGAGGTCCTCGTTTGCGAAATTCTTGAGTGTGTCCTCCGGGGATTCGGCGTGCTTGACGACCAACGGTGCTAGTTTGGGCTCCTCGACCACCACCGGATCTACGGCCAGTCCGGTCTGAAAGCGGATTTCGTCAAGCGCCCGAAGGTTGGTTGGGTCGGAGATGGCGATCGCTAGGCGATTGCCTCGCTTGTTGAGGGGAATGACCCGATGGGCTGCGATCAGCTTGCGATCAATGGCGGTTGCCGGGATATGGGATTCATCGAATGCCGAGAGGTCCAATACCGGGTAACCAAACGTTTCCCCTGCAAAAACCGCAATGTCCCGTGCGTCAGCCCGCTTGCCGGCGATCACCTGCTCAATGAATGTCGTGCCCTTTTCGCTGGCTTGGGCCATGAAGGCTTCGGCTTCGGCCTCTTTGAGGCGTCCAGCCTGGACCATGGCGCGCGCAAGACCACTTAGGGGAACCTGAAAAGTAGCTGCCATGACTCCTGCATCTGCGTGGGTTGGACTGAAGTGGGGCGGTAGCTATGCCGTCGTTATCGGGCTGATGATGCCCGCCGCGGGTCTTTTTGTAAAGTTGTGACGGATCAGTTGCTTGGGTGGCAAAGTCGAAGTGTTTTCACACTTTTACACTCGGCAACGCAATTGCTTGGTTGCCGGTATGCGCCCATCGCCTGCCAGTACCCCCAAGGGGGGCGTCTAGCTGAGGAGGGTGCGATGCCTCGCCGGCCGAGGCAGTGCCCGGCCATTGCAGCTGCGTCAGAGGCGGTTCAGCAGCACTTCCACCACGAAGCGGCTGCCCACATAGGCCATCAGGAGCACCAGGAAGCCGGCCATGGTCCAGCGCAGGGCCGTGCGGCCACGCCAGCCATAGGCATGGCGGCCGGCAAGGAGGGCGGCGAAAATGCCCCAGGAGATGAAGGCGAAGACCGTCTTGTGGTCCAGCGCCATGGCCTTGCCGAAGAGTGCTTCGGAGAACAGTACGCCGGAACCGAGGGCGGCAGTCAGCAGGATGAAGCCGACGATGATCATGCGGAACAGCAGGGCTTCCATGGTCATCAAAGGCGGCAGGCTGGTCAGGCTCTTGGTGAGAGAGCGCTGATGCAGCTTGCGTTCGGCGAACCCCATGAAGACTGCGTGCAGGGCCGACAGGGTGAACAGGCTGTAAGCCAGCATGGCTGCCATGAAATGCAGCTTGAAGCCGACCGAATCGGCATGGGGCAGGACGTGAGCCGAGGGGAAGAGGGGCGGCAGGATGGCGCAGGCGGCGGCCAGCGGCAACACCATGGGCTGCAGGCCTTCCATGCGGGCCTTGAAGCTTTCCATCCAGTAGATGAAGACGGCCAGCCACAACATCAGGGAGAGGGCGAAGCTGAAGGAGAAGCGCATTTCTCCCGTGCCGAAGAGGCCGTCGTAAAGGCCGATGCCCTGGATCAGCATGGTGCCGAGAATGGCCCAGCGCTCCCAGGGTTGCATCGGCGCCGTGACCATGGGCTTGTCAGTTTCCGCCCAGCGGGTGCGCCAGAAATGGAAACCCAGCAGGGCATAAAGGGCGCTGGCCAGGTAGTGGGGCAGGAAGTGCAGTAAAATGGACGGCATTCCCGCAGTTTACACCAAGCAACCTCTTAAGCTCACCTCCTGCCCATGCTCGATAATCTGACTCAACGCCTCGCCGGTGTCATGAAGACCCTCCGGGGTGAAGCCCGTCTGACGGAATCCAATATTTCCGACGCCCTGCGCGAGGTCCGCCTCGCCTTGCTGGAGGCGGACGTGGCGCTGCCGGTGATCAAGGACTTCATTGCCGCCGTGAAGGAGAAGGCCCTTGGCGAGGAGGTCATTGGCTCCCTGACCCCGGGCCAGGCCCTGATCGGTGTGGTGCACAAGGAAATGACCCAGTTGATGGGCGGTGCCAATGCCGCCCTCAATCTGGCGACCCAGCCGCCCGCCGTCATCCTCATGGCCGGTTTGCAAGGTGCCGGCAAGACCACGACGGTGGGCAAGCTGGCCAAGCTGCTCAAGGAAACCCAGAAGAAGAAGGTGCTGGTGGTTTCCTGCGACGTCTATCGCCCTGCCGCCATCGAGCAGTTGAAAACGGTGGCGGCCCAGGCCGGTGTGGATTTCTTCCCCTCCAGCACCGAGGAAAAGCCGGAAGCCATCGCTCTGGCCGCCATCGACTGGGCCCGCAAGCATTACCACGACGTGTTGCTGGTCGATACGGCCGGCCGCTTGGCCATCGACGAAGCCATGATGGCCGAGATCAAGCAGCTGCATGCGGCGATCAAGCCGGTGGAAACCCTGTTCGTGGTCGACGCCATGCTGGGCCAGGATGCGGTCAATACCGCCCGCTCCTTCAATGAGGCCCTGCCCCTGACCGGTGTGGTGCTGACCAAGCTGGATGGTGACGCCCGGGGCGGTGCCGCCCTCTCTGTGCGCCATGTGACCGGCAAACCGGTCAAGTTCGTCGGCGTCGGCGAGAAGCTGAGCGGCCTGGAGGCCTTCCACCCCGAGCGCATGGCGTCCCGGGTGTTGGGCATGGGCGACATCCTTTCCCTGGTGGAAGAGGCGCGCAAGGGGGTCGATGAGGAAAAGGCCCTGGCCATGGCCAAGAAGCTCAAGTCGGGCAAGGGCTTCGATCTCAACGATTTCAAGGACCAGATCGCCCAGATGCGCAACATGGGGGGCATGGCGGCCCTGATGGACAAGTTGCCGGCCCAGTTCGCCCAGGCCGCCGGCCAGCTGCAGGGCGGTGCGGAAGACAAGGCGGTGCGCCGCATTGAGGGCATCATCAATTCCATGACGCCGGCGGAGCGGGCCAAGCCGGAGCTGATCAAGGCCAGCCGCAAGCGCCGCATCGCGACCGGTGCCGGGGTGCAGGTGCAGGAAGTCAATCGCCTCCTCAATCAGTTCGAGCAGACCCAGAAGATGATGAAGTCCTTCGCCAAGGGCGGCCTGTCCAAGCTGATGCGGGGCATGAAGGGCATGATGCCGGGCATGCGCTGATCTTTCGCATCCCTTGCGGCAATAAAAAAGCCCCGTGTGCCGGGGCTTTTTTTTATTGGAATTGCCTGCTTGACCGGCCCTGGGTGTTTGCCGCCAATCCGCTCCTGTTGCGGGGTGAAAGTTACCATGGCTGAGAGGCAGTAAGGGCGGCCTTCTCCGGCATGGAACAGCTGGCATGCCCGTCCCTGCAGCCTTCTGGGCTAATGCTATTTATGGCCGCCAGCAGCGCGAACCCATTCCCTTCGGAGAGGGCGGTTCGCTCTCTCGGAGACGGCAAATCAGATACGTGGTTCTCTTCTCGATTGCCGTTGGTGCGCCCTAATGCAGGGCCACCTGCTCGTTGTAGAGCCAGCGCCCATGCCAGGCGCCCTTCACCAGGTTGGGGTACTCGGGCTGGCCCAGGCTGCCGTTGTAGCGGCCCAGGGCCCGGTACAGGTCGCCCCGCTCGATGTCCAGGTAATGGCGCAGGATGGTGCAGCCATAACGAAGATTGGTGCGGAGGTTGAAGAGGTTGTGGCTGGGATCGCCGATCAGCTTGACCCAGAAGGGCATCACCTGCATCAGCCCCCGGGCGCCGGCTGAAGAGACGGCATATTTCTTGAAGCCGCTCTCCACCTGGATCAGGCCCAGCACCAACTGGGGGTCGAGCCCGGCCCGGGTGGCTTCGTAGTGCACCGAGCGCAGGAGCTCGAGGCGGCCTTCCTGATTTGGGATGCGCTTTTCCAGCCGGTGGGACATTTCCGTCAGCCAGTTGGCCGCCGCAATCGGGTCTTTGAATGAACTCTGGGGCGGCTTCTGGTCGGCGACCGACTTGGACAAGGCTGCCTGGACGCTGGCCGACAGGGGCTCATACTTCTGAGCCCCTGCCTGCGCCGCCAGGGGCAGGCACAGGCAGCCGGACAGCAGCAGTGCCTTTAGGCGGCGCACAGCTTCCCTTGCAGCAGGGCAACGATGCCGGCGGCGTCCACCATCTGGGCTTCCGCATCGCGGCGGCCCTTGTACTCCAGCTTGCCTTCGGCCAGGCCCCGTTCGCCCACGACGATGCGGTGGGGGATGCCGATCAGTTCCATGTCGGCAAACATGGAGCCGGGGCGCTCGTTGCGGTCGTCCAGCAGCACGTCGATGCCGGCGGCCTTGAGGTCGGCCAGGAGCTGGTCGGCAGCCGCCTTGACGGCCTCGCTCTTGTGGTAGCCCATGGGCACGATGGCCACTTCGAAGGGGGCGATGGCGGCCGGGAAGACGATGCCCTTGTCGTCGTTGCCCTGCTCGATGGCGGCGCCGACGATGCGGGAGACGCCGATGCCGTAGCAGCCCATCTCCATGATCTGTTCTTTGCCGTTTTCGTCCAGGTACTTGCAGTTGAGGGCTTCGGAGTAACGGGTGCGCAACTGGAAGATGTGGCCCACTTCGATGCCGCGGCACAGGCCCAGCTGGCCCTTGCCATCCGGGGAGGGGTCGCCTTCGACGACGTTGCGAATGTCCGCCACCTGGCCCGGTTCGGGCAGGTCGCGGCCGAAATTGACGCCGGTGAGGTGATGCTCGGCCTCGTTGGCGCCGCAGATGAAATCCGCCATGGCCGCCACCGTGCGGTCAGCAATCACGGGGATGTCCGCCTTGATGCCCACCGGGCCGATGTAGCCGGGCTTGCAGCCGAGGGCGGCGACGATTTCGTCGTCCTTGGCGAAGCGGAATTCGCCGATGATCTTTTCGGCCTTGATCTCGTTCAATTCATGGTCGCCGCGCAGCAGCAGCAGGGCAAAGCCACCTTCGGTGCGCATCACTGCCACGGCCTTGACCGTCTGCTCAGCGCTGGCGCCAAGGAAGGCGGCCACATCGGCGCACTGGGTCTTGCCCGGGGTGGCGACCTTGGTCATGGCTTGGCTGGCCGCAGCGCGGGCAGCGGCAGGGGCCAGGGCTTCGGCCAGTTCCACGTTGGCGGCGTAGTCGGAGTCCGGGCAGAAGGCGATGGCGTCTTCGCCGGAGTCGGCCAGCACATGGAATTCATGGGAGCCGGTGCCGCCGATGGAGCCGGTGTCCGCGGCCACGGCGCGGAACTGCAGGCCCAGGCGGGTGAAGATACGACAGTAGGTGTCGTACATGTGCTTGTATTCCCGCTCCAGGTCGGCGAAGGAGGTGTGGAAGGAGTAGCCGTCCTTCATCAGGAATTCGCGGCCGCGCATGACGCCGAAACGGGGGCGGATCTCGTCGCGGAACTTGCTCTGCACCTGATAGAAATGGACGGGCAGCTGGCGGTAGCTCTTGATTTCCTTGCGCACCACGTCGGTGATCACTTCCTCATGGGTGGGGCCGATGACGAAGTCCCGCTGGTGACGATCCTTGAAGCGCAGCAGTTCCGGTCCGTACTTTTCCCAGCGGCCGGTTTCCTGCCACAACTCGGCGGGCACCACGGCCGGCATCAGCAGTTCAATGGCGCCGGCACGATCCATTTCTTCACGCACCACCTTTTCCACCTTGCGCAGTATCTTCAGGCCCAGGGGCATCCAGGTATAAATGCCGCCTGCCAGGCGCTTGATGAGGCCAGCACGAAGCATCAGCTTGTGGCTGATCACTTCCGCGTCGGAGGGGGCTTCCTTGAGGGTGGAAATGAAAAATTGGGAGGTACGCATGGGATTGAATCTTTTGACGGGCTAAAAATCTAATTCTACAAGACGACGGACCGTCATGGGATGCCGGGTATTGGCTTGTTTCCGGCCGATGGCCTTCCTTTCCAAGTATGTGGAATTGTGAAAGAATGCTTTCAACCCAATATTTGATGCAGGTTTTCCATGCTCGACCGTGAAGGCTATCGCCCGAACGTCGGCATCATTCTTTGTAACGCAAAAAACGAGGTTTTCTGGGGCAAGCGTATTCGTGAGCATTCCTGGCAGTTCCCCCAAGGTGGCATCAAGCGCGGCGAAACGCCGGAGCAGGCCATGTTCAGGGAGTTGCACGAGGAGGTCGGGTTAAAGCCCGAACACGTGCGCATCCTCGGTCGAACCAAGGATTGGCTGCGTTATGACGTGCCGACGCAATGGATCAAGCGCGAATGGCGTGGCAGCTACAAGGGGCAGAAACAGATCTGGTTTCTGTTGCGCCTTGTGGGTCGCGACAGCGATGTGTGCCTCCGGGCAACCAGTCACCCTGAATTTGATGCGTGGCGCTGGAACGATTACTGGATTCCGTTGGATGCGGTGATCGAGTTCAAGCGTGGCGTTTATC
This sequence comes from Azospira sp. MPR-E4, assembly GCF_058809645.1. NCBI lineage: Bacteria > Pseudomonadati > Pseudomonadota > Betaproteobacteria > Rhodocyclales > Rhodocyclaceae > Azospira > Azospira sp. MPR-E4. The sequence continues at coordinate 64,286 of NZ_JBXAST010000012.1, forward strand.
AGCAGGCGCTGAACGAACTGGTCCGTTATATTGACGCCGATCGCGGGCGGGCTCCCGGCCGCATTCGGCGCCCGCTGGAGATTGGGAATTAGGTTTTCTTTGGTTTCGCAGGTGTGGTCCGTCGTCCTCTAGTCAAGGAGATAGCAATGGTCGCGAAAGCCGAGTACAAGCCGCTTCCCATCGGTCGATTATCTGGTGAGGCCGGGTATTGTCGCCCGTCCTATTTTGCCCCTCAACCAGTCACGGCGGATTCCCCCGCTCTAGAGGTGATGACTGACTTCAAGTTGGTTGCAGCGGCTACCATTGATTCTGAGACCCATGTTGATATTGCTAACCACGCCATGATTGCGAGGGGGGTGCGTTCGCTATTGGTCGTTGATGCGTCGGGTATGGTTGTTGGGGTGGTTACTGCAGCGGATATCCTAGGGGAGCGCCCAATGCAAGTAGTGCTGAATCGAGGAGTGAGGCACCAAGACTTGCGTGTTTGCGACATCATGACGCCTCAGAGCCAAATTGAGGTGTTGCAGATGCGAGATGTCTTGAAAAGTGAGGTTGGGAACATTGTGGAAACTCTCAAGTGCTCCGGTAGGCAGCATGCGTTAGTGGTGGAGTCCGATGTTGTGTCTGACCGTCAGTTGGTGCGTGGCATCTTTTCTGCGTCTCAGGTGGCTCGTCAACTGGGGGTGCCGTTTCATGCCCAGGAAGTAGCTAGTACCTTTGCCCAGATAGAGACAGCGATGATGGAGGGTGTCATTTGTTAAGTCGTGCGTTTCGATTGCTAGCCCCCATTCTTTTCTTGATGGGATCGGGGGTTTGCTGGGCACAAGTGCCTGAAACATTGATTCCGAAACAATATGTTCCTGTCTTGGACGATGATTTTGAAAAGCGCCCCTGGCAGGAAATTGAGGCCCAGTTTCCCCCTCCCCCCCAAGAAATGTATCTTTTGCCGTTTTACGTTAGTGCCGTCAATTCAAACTCTTTCCGCATAGATTCATCTTCGTTGTCAGTGGGTTCTGATGGGGTCATTCGGTATGTATTGGTTGTCGAGACGTCAGGTGGCGCTCGAAATGTGAGTTTTGAGGGGCTTCGGTGCTCAACGGCGGAGCGTCGATTGTATGCGGTGGGGCGCTCCGATGGGGCATGGATAAAGGCTCGTGCTAGCGCATGGTCGCGCGTCTCTGGTGGGTCTGTAAATGCACACCATGCTGCTTTGTTTCGGGATTATTTCTGCCCTGGCGGTGTTCCCCTTCGCAATGCAGAGGAAGGTGTGGCGGCTCTTAGGCTGGGGCGCCATCCGGATACTCCCCGCTAGTTGCTTGTTTTGGGCTGCAGAATGAGCATTGATCGCTTGATTGTCGAGTTTGATAAGGCGCTTCGCGCAGTATTTGCCCCGGCGCCGACTCGCCGTTCTGTGCCAGGATCTGATGTGCCCTTGCCTGAATTGTCTCCGGAGGAGAAGCGTCATGCTGCGGCGCTGATGCGGGTCAATCACTGTGGTGAAATATGCGCCCAGGCCTTGTATCAGGGGCAGGCACTGACATCGAAGGATGTGGTGATCAAGCGGGCGCTGGAGCATGCGGCTTGGGAAGAGACGGAGCACCTTGCGTGGACCGAAAGGCGAATTCAGGAGTTGGGCGGGCGTAAAAGCTTTTTGAATCCGTTGTGGTATGCGGGGTCGCTGGCGCTGGGGGTTGTGGCGGGAAAGGCCGGTGATTCCTGGAATCTTGGGTTTCTGGCTGAAACGGAACGCCAGGTCGAACGCCATCTCGATAGCCATTTACTGCGCTTGCCCTTGGCTGATCAGCGTTCAAGAAGCATTCTGAACCAGATGAAATTTGATGAGATGAGCCATGCGCAGACGGCTGTTAGTCTCGGAGGAGTGGACTTGCCCGGTCCAGTCAGGTTCGCGATGAAGTTGTCGTCAAAAGTCATGACGGGGGTTGCCTACTATCTATGAGGTATGCCCCAGGCCCGGTAGGCCTGGGGCAAGCATTCTATGCTTCGACCACTTCCAGTTCGTGCGTGATGGCGGCTGTTTTGCCCAACATGATTGAGGCGGAGCAGTACTTCTCCTTGGATAGTTCGATAGCCCGTTCCACTGCGGCTAGCTTGAGATTTTTCCCGGTGATCTTGAAGGCGAAATGAATTTTCGTGAAGACTTTGGGGTCTGTGGCGGCGCGCTCGGCATGGAGCGTTACTTCGCAGTCGCTAACTTCATGACGTCCTTTTTTCAGGATCAGGACAACATCAAAGGCAGTGCATCCTCCTGTGCCTGCCAGCAATAGCTCCATCGGGCGGGGAGCCAGGTTGCGACCTCCAGCTTCCGGGGCGCCGTCCATCATCACAGTATGGTTGCTGCCTGTTTCCGCCAGAAAAGCCATTCCATCAACCCATTTAACTTTGCATTCCACGATGAGACCCCTCCATTTATTGGAAGGGCGCATTCTAAGGGCTCTATCAGATGGCCGGGAGTGGTGCGTATTGTTGCGCCGCACAAATGCAAGGGGTGTTGGCGTGCTTCTGAGGTGGTTGTGAAATTACGAATTGGTGAATCAATTTCTGATAAATCGCATTTGCTCATTTAAAACATTGTGTTGTGTTTCATACATAAACATTATCGACAAATTAAAAAAATACTGGTGCATCGCACAAAAAATTACTTGATTTCGACCTTGCCTTTAGTGATAATTAGCTCAACTTAAGTGTGAGTTGTGCGTAGGTTTTGGTGCGGCTCATACTTGCAGTTTGTCTCCTCCACCCTCCTCCTTTGGTGTGGATTTAGCGCGACTCCTTGGAGTCGCGCTTTTTTTGTTGGCGCTGGATTGTGTTGTCTGCCAAGAAGGCATTGACACGGGGTGTTCTGCCCCCATATAATCCGCGGCTTTCTGTGATTAGGCTAAGGACGGCCCAGATGAAAACTTTTTCCGCTAAACCCCATGAGGTGAAGCGCGAGTGGTATGTGGTGGACGCCACAGACAAGGTGCTCGGCCGCCTCGCCACTGAAATCGCTCGCCGGCTGCGTGGTAAGCACAAGGCAATTTATACCCCTCACGTTGATACCGGCGACTTCATCGTCGTGACCAATGTTGAGAAGCTTCGTGTCACCGGTAACAAGGCCGAGGACAAGAAGTATTACCGGCATAGCGGTTATCCCGGTGGTATCTATGAAACTAACTTCACCAAGCTGCAGCAGCGTTTCCCTGCTCGTGTGCTGGAAAAGGCTGTTAAGGGCATGCTGCCCAAGGGCCCGCTCGGCTACGCCATGCTGAAGAAGATGAAGTGCTACGCTGGTGCTGAACACCCCCATAGCGCTCAGCAGCCCAAAACCCTGGATATCTAAGGTACTGTCATGGCTGAAAACTATTTTTATGGCACCGGTCGCCGCAAGAGCGCTGTTGCTCGCGTCTTCATGAAGCGCGGTTCCGGCAACATCGTTGTTAATGGCAAGCCGGTTGACCAATTCTTCTCTCGTGAAACCGGCCGCATGATCGTGCGTCAGCCCCTGGAGTTGGTTGAGCAGGTCGCTGGCTTCGATATCAAGGTCAATGTTACTGGCGGTGGCGAATCTGGTCAGGCCGGTGCCGTTCGTCATGGCATCACCCGTGCGTTGATTGCTTATGATGCTGCCCTGAAATCTGCTCTGTCTAAGGCTGGGTTCGTGACTCGTGATGCCCGCGAAGTTGAGCGTAAGAAGGTCGGTTTCCACAAGGCTCGTCGCCGCAAGCAGTTCTCCAAGCGTTAATCAACGCTGTGAAAAAGAGCCGCCTCTTGGGCGGCTTTTTTTTTGCTTGATCCGGGCTTGTTGGTAAAGATTGGGGCGTTTAAGATGGCTCGACGCTGTCCAGCGTGTTGGTTCAAGGGATTGCCGCTGGATTTGTCTTCATCCACCGCGGTGCGCGGTGATAATCCGTTGGTTGGGAACCCATGGCCGTGTTGGCGACATCATTGATTCGTAAGCGTCTGCGGCAGCGGTTTGGGATAAGTGCGCCCAAAGTGGCTGTTCGTACTCATGTTTCCTGGTACTGGCGGCTTCTGTTGGTTGTGGCGGTGCTATCCTTGTCTTTGGCTGCTGCGGCCTGGGTGTATGACGTGGGGCGGCGCTTCGCGGGATTTCATAGCCGGGAGTCCGATCGGGAGATATCGTCTCTGCGGACTCGAACTGAGGCTCTGGAGACTGAGTTGGCTGTGCTGCGTCAGTCCTCGGCGGCGGGGGAAAGCAGTGTTCAGATTGAGCGTTCCGCGAAAGAGCGCCTTCTGCGCCAGGTTGCTCAGCTTGAGCAGGAAAATGCCAGTCTGAAAGAGGATTTGGCTTTCTTTGAAAGCATTGTGCCAGGGGTTGGGGCGTCAGAGGATGGTTTGAAGATTAGCCGGTTGAGGGTGGAGCCAGAAGGCGAAGAGGGGCGCTATCGATACCGGCTATTGATTGCGATGGAGTCGGGGGCTCGTTCCAAGGAGTTCCGAGGGCTTCTCCAGTTCCACCTCAAAGTGCAGCAGGCGGGCAAAGATGTTATGATGATTCTTCCCGCCGAGGGGGACTCGGCGGCGGGGAAGTTCCGTTTGGAAATCAAGCGGTTCCTTCGGACTGAAGGTTATTTTTCTATCCCCAAAGGTACTGTTCTTAAGGGGGTAGAGGCGCGTCTGGTGCAGGACGGTTCCGTGCGTGCCAAGCAGTCCCTGTCGCTTTGATACCTAAGTGAGGAGGCTCCATGTTTGGTGGCAAGAAGAATGGTGCTAGCAAGCCCCAGAACCGTATTGATAGTCTTATTGGTGCTGGTACTCGCTTGGAAGGTAATGTTCAGTTCAGTGGTGGCCTGCGCATTGATGGTGAAATAAAGGGAAACGTCGAGGCTGCCCAAGATCAGCCGTCGACCCTAGTTGTTAGTGAGCATGCGCGTATTGAAGGGGTGATAAATGTTGCGCACGTGGTGATCAATGGGACAGTGATTGGTCCGGTGCATGCAACCGAAACCCTTGAACTTCAGCCGTGTGCCAAGGTCACAGGTGACGTGGAGTACAACAGCCTGGAGATGCAGCAAGGTGCTGTGGTTCAGGGAAGGCTGATTCATCAGTCTAATGCGAAGACTGTCGAGCTTAAATTGGCAGCTTCAAGTAACTGACGGCGGTACTAATAGGATTCAAGTTTTTAGTTTAGGAGTGCGTTATGAATGCAGTTGCTGATGGTTTGCCCTTGGTTTTTACTGATAGTGCTGCCAGCAAAGTTCGGGAGTTGATTGAAGAAGAGGGTAATGCTGAGCTCAAGCTGCGGGTTTTTGTGACCGGTGGCGGCTGCTCCGGTTTTCAGTACGGCTTCACGTTTGACGAAGTGGCAAACGAGGACGATACCGTGCTGGACAAGAATGGTGTGACCCTTCTGATCGACCCGATGAGCTTTCAGTATCTAGTCGGTGCCGAGATCGACTACTCCGAGGGGTTGGAAGGCTCCCAGTTTGTGATCAAGAATCCAAACGCCTCCTCTACCTGCGGCTGCGGTTCCTCGTTTTCCGTATAGTTCGCTTCAGTCTGTGCTCTCACAAAAGCCTCGCATCTGCGAGGCTTTTTTGTTTGGGGTGTGAGGGGTCTTACTCCTGAAAGGCAACCATGTCGCTTTGTTTCAACATTTCCAGCTGGGCCAGAAGATCCCGGGTCTTCTGACGAAACTGCAACAGTTGCGCCGTTTCAAGTGATGGTGCTCCGGGCAACTGGGCTGCTAAGGGATTGACTTGTTCGCCGCCAATCCGAAATTCATAGTGTAGGTGGGGGCCGGTTGCCCAGCCGGTGGCGCCGACGTTGCCGATATGCTCGCCCTGACTGACCCGAGAACCTTTACGCAGTTGGGGGGTGAAGCTGCTCAGGTGTCCATATGCGGTGGAGTAGCGACCTTGATGGCGGAGGATGATCAGATTCCCATATCCGCCTTGGCGTCCGATAAACTCCACGGTACCGTCCCCGGTGGCGCGTACTTTGGTCCCCGTTGGCGCGCCGTAGTCGACACCCTTGTGCGCTCGCCATTGTTGGAGAATTGGGTGGAGTCTGGCATTGGTGAATCCAGACGTGATCCGGGAGAACTCAAGTGGGGAGCGGAGGAAGGCCTTGCGTAAACTCTTGCCTTCCGGTGTGTAGTAGCTTCCCTTGATGCTGCTCTTCGGGTCTTCAAAATAAACGGCACGGAAGACTTTTCCTGCATTTACAAGTTCTGCAGCAAGAATTCGTCCGCTACGAATGCTTTGACCTTGGTGGCGGTACATTTCGTAGATCAGGGTGAAGCGGTCTCCCTTGCGCAAGTCTCTGTGGAAGTCGATATCTGCACCAAAAATCTCCGCCAACTGGTTGGCTACGGCGTCAGGAATCCCTGCATCATCCGTCGCTCCATACAGCGAGCTACGAATTTCGCCTGATTTCATTTCCAGTTGGGATTGAAGAGCCAGGGGCGCTTCTCTTGTTCTGAAGGTATTGCTGTGTCTTTCGATCAGCAAGTTCTCTGCGCGATTGTTCAGTGGGAAGCTGAGGAGTAGCAATTCTCCGGTGTCACGGGTGCTGGCCGTGACTAACTTGCCGGGGGCTAGTTGGCGAAAGATGGGGTGTGCGGCAGGGGTTTGCTTGATGTAATCCAGGGCTGATGCATCGTTGACGCCGAGTCTGTTGAGCAGGTTGGCTAGGCTGTCGCCCTTTTGTACCTTTTCTTCTCTTAGATAGGCTTGGTTGCCCAAATCCAAAGGGTGGGCGAGTGCAAGCGCAAGGTCTTCTACAACGGGATGGGGGGTAAGCTCGGTGGTGCTTAGCGAGGGGGGGGGTAGGCCAAATGCAGCCACCATGCTGAATAGGGCCAAGGCTCCAAATACGGCGGCGGCTCCCGGATGTTTTTTTAGGTGGTAGAGCGGGCTGTGGCGAGGCAATAAGGATGAGGTGTGTTGGCTGCCGGGGTGCTGGTGCATGATGCGTGTCCTGCCCTGCTATTTTAACTGCGGCAGTCTAGCATGGTGCGCATTGCTATCCCAGGGGCTGGGTCGTTGCGTAATAAGGGGTTTGCTGGAGCGGCAGCGTGTATCGACCTGTTTTTTCCAACACATGGATTTATTAGGGAAATTTTGGTTTTGTGAATAATTCTGGGTAAAAGTTTCTATTTTTGTATTGACTGGCGTTTCTTGGCCTGTATAATTCGCCTCTCTCGCTGCTTTGCGGCTGGGGAAAGTCGATAAAAAACAATAGGTTATTATCGACTTCGGAGTAAGCAAGGCTTCGTTTTCAAGGTTAATTGTTTTTGAAAATTGTTTGACGGCTTGTTTTTCTCTGTGTAGAATGCGCGTCTTTCGTTGCTACGGCGGCGCGGCAGATTGAGATAAGATCTTGATTTGCAAGCTCTTTAAAAAATAGGACAACCGATAGGTGTAGGTGCTTGGTTGGGTGTTCCGGCTTAGGTCGGACAAATGAATC
>NZ_JBXAST010000013.1:0-67078 GCF_058809645.1 Azospira sp. MPR-E4
TCCATGGGGAGCCGGGGCGGGAGGAAAGAGGGGGGGATTATACCCGCCCCCTCCGCCGGCCCCGACCGGAAGCGACCTTACAGGGGATACCCGGCCATCTTCAGCAGGGCGCCGGTCTCGCACAGGGGCAGGCCCATGACCCCGGTGTAGCTGCCTTCCAGGCGTTCGACGAACATCCCGGCCTTGCCCTGGATGCCGTAGGCGCCGGCCTTGTCCATGGGTTCGCCGCTGGCGATGTACTTGCCGATCTCGGCTTCTTCAAGCTCGCGGAACTGGACGATGCTCTCCGACAGCACGGTCTCGATATGGCCGCTCCAGGCCAGGGAGACGGCGGTCAGCACCCGGTGCCGCTGGCCCGAGAGCAGCTCCAGCATACGCCGGGCGTCGGCCTCGTCCGTCGGCTTGCCGAGAATCTCGCCCCGGCATTCGACGGTGGTGTCCGCCGCCAGGATCGGCTGGGTCGCCTGGCGCCGCCACACCACCAGCTTGAGGCCGTGCTCGGCCTTGGCCCGGGCCACCCGTTTGACGTAGGCCACCGGGTCCTCGCCCGCCAGGGGCGTCTCATCCACGGCGCCGTCGGCCCGGGGCGGGTTGCGAAAGAGCAGGGTTTCGAACTGCACGCCCATGAGGGACAGCAGTTCCCGCCGCCGGGGGCTGCGGGAGGCAAGGTAGATGCGGGGGCCGAGGGGGATGGTCATGGCAGTGGGGGAAGGTCAGCCTTCCCGGTGGTAAGGATGGTTACGAATGACGCTGACGGCACGGTAGAGCTGTTCGCACAGGATCAGCCGGGCCATGGCGTGGGGCAGGGTGAGGCTGGACAGGCGCAGCATGGCGCCGCCATTTTGCTGGGCCTCGGCCTTCAGTTCCGGGTCGAGGCCGTCGGCGCCGCCGATGAGCAGGGCGATGTCGCGCCCCTCGCCCATCCAGCCTTCAAGGCGGGCCGCCAGTTTGACGGTGCTCAGATCCTCGCCCCGCTCGTCCAGGGCGACGATGCGACAGCCCCCGGGCAGGGCCGCCCGGATGCGGGCCTTCTCCGCACTCAGCAGCTGCTCCCGGGTTTTCGAGCCCCGGGGCTCGGGCTTGATCTCGACCACGCTCACCGCCATTTCCCGGGGCATGCGCTTGATGTACTCGGCGCAGCCCTCGGCCACCCAGTCCGGCATGCGGTGGCCCACGGCGATGATGCACAGTTTCATGGCTGCCTTCAGGCGGCGGAGGAGCCGCCCTGGCTGCCGGCCTGGCGCCGCACCGGGGCCTTGGCGCCCCACAGCTCTTCCAGGTTGTAGTAGTTGCGCACGGCCGGCTGCATGACATGGACCACGATGTCGCCCAGGTCCACCAGCACCCACTCGCCGGTCTGCTCGCCTTCAATGGAGAGCACCTCGCCGCCGGCTTCCCGCACCTTTTCCTGGACGTTGCGGGCAAGGGACTTGACCTGACGGTTGGAGTCGCCGCTGGCGACCACGACCCGGTCGAACAGGGAGGTGAGCTTGGTGGTGTCGATCACCTCGATATCCTTGCCCTTGATGTCCTCAAGGGCGTCCACGACGATTGCTTGCAGTTTTTGCAGTTCCATCAGGTGCCTAATTGCTGGGGGTTGAAAGATATAGTTGCTGCGCCTGAATATAAGCGATCACCGCTTCAGGCAGCAAATAACGGGGGCTGCGGCCGGCGGCCAGCAGCTGGCGGATCTGGGTGGCGGCGATGGCCAGGGGCGTCATGGGGAAGGTGGCGATGCCGCCGGCGGGGGCAGCCTGCAGCTCCCGGGGGCTGCAGCGGCGGACCTGGAATTCCCGGGCCAACTCGCCCGGCAGGGCCGCCGGATCGATGGAAAAGCCGGGCCGGTACACCACCGCCACGTGGGCCAGGGCCAGGATGTCCTGCCAGCGGTGCCAGGTGGGCAGGCCGGCGAAGGCGTCGGCGCCGGTGAGCAGCACCAGGGGCTGGGCCGGGCCGCACTCCCGGCGCAGGCGCTCCAGGGTGAGCACCGTGTAGCTGGGGTCGGCGCTGGCCACCTCGGCGCCGTCCACGACGAAGGCCGGATTGTCCTGCACCGCCAGGCGCACCATCTGCAGCCGCTGCTGGGGCGTGGCCCGGGGCTCGGCCCGATGGGGCGGCCGGCCGGCGGGAATCCAGCGCACCTGGGCCAGGTCGAGATTCTCCAGCGCCTCCTGGGCCAGGCGCAGATGGCCGTGGTGAATGGGGTCGAAGGTGCCGCCGAAGACGCCGATGGGGCGCTGCTCAGGCATGGTCGCCATCGCCGCCGCCCTCTTCCGGCCCTTCCTCGTCGCCCACCGTGGTGGCGAAGGCCGGCGCGCCTTCGACGAAGACTTCCCGGTAGCTGACGTAGAAGCTGGCCACCAGGCTCGGCGCCAGGATCAGGATCAGGGGCACCATGACGATGGCCGCCGCCATGCCGGGCCCCAGGATCATGCCCAGCAGGCCCATGGCCAGGGCCGGCACCAGGCCGCTCCACAGCAGGATGGAGAGGCTGTAGGTGAGGAACGGCCGCCAGTTGCGCAGGCAGGCGAAGAAGGAGAAGAAGAGGGCCTTGCCGGCGCCCTGCCGGTGCCAGGCGGCCAGCATGGGGGCGAACCAGAAGGCCATCACCAGGGGCACCACCAGCAGCAGGGCCAGCTGGGTGGCGAGGAGGAATTCAGGATTGTCCGCCGGCAGGTCGCCGTGGTCGCCGCCGATGAACATGAGGCGGAACAGGTCGCCCCCGTCCACCAGGGAGGCCAGGCCCAGGATCAGCAGGGTGCCGCACAGATAGAGTCCGCCCAGACCCACCAGCACCGGGGCCTGGGGGCGGATGCCGGTGCTCAGGGACTGGGGCGTGACGGCCAGGCCCCGGTCGAGCACGCGGCAGGCGTTCATCAGCACCAGGGACAGGGCCGGCATGGCCAGATAGGTGATGAGGCTGCCGATGAACGGCAGGCTGCCCACCAGGGCCAGCAGCATCCAGTAGGTCAGCAGGAGCAGGCTGAGGATGGCCGGATTGCGCCGGAACAGGGCGTAGCCGGCGCCCAGCCAGCGCCAGCCGCGGGCGGCGGGAAGGTTCAGTGCCTGCATGGATCAAGCGGTGGGGAAAATATCCCGGTAGGAGGCATAGAGGACGGCGAAGGACACCGGCAGCAGGATGAGGAAACCGAGGCCCATGGGCAGGGCGGCGACGAAGAAGAGCACACCCATGATGAGGCCGAGGACGGTGAAGGGCAGGATGTTCTTCAGGCAGGCGCTGAAGCTGGCCTTGAGGGCGGGCACCGGCTGCATGTGGTTGAAGTAGACCAGGGCCGGGGCGAACCAGAAGGCCATGAACAGGGGGACGGCCAGGGCCAGGCTGATCATCACCGCCAGCAGGACGCCGGCGATGGCCACGCCAAAGCCGCCGGTGGCGGCGCCGCCCACGAGGGAACCGCCGCCGATGAGCATGCCCACCGCCAGGATGCCGAACCAGCCCAGCATGTAGCACAGGCCCACCACCACCAGCCCGGTGGTTTCCCGGGAGAAGCCCGCGAAGAGGTCGTTCAGTTCCACCTTGCCGCCCTCCTCCTGGCGCCGCACCGCCTGCAGCACGCCGGCGGCCAGCAGGGGCAGCAGAAGGTGGGAGGCCAGGGCACCGGCCAGGGGCACCATGGCCACCGCCAGGGTCAGCACCAGGAAGACCAGGGCCAGCACCACCCAGGCGCCGGGGGCGCGGGTGAACAGGTCCCAGCCGAAACGCAGCCATTCGATGGCGGCACCGGCCGGCACCACCCGGCAGCTGCCGTCGAAGGGCGGCGGCGCCATGGGAAAGGTGGGCGTGGAATCCGGGGAGCTGGCGTCGGCAGACATGGTAAAAACCGTTGAAAAATCAGGAATGGCGCCATGCTAACGACACGGCGGGGGGTTGGCAATTGGCACCGCCGCGGCGGCGGCCGGAAATCAGTCGATCCAGGGGGCCGCCGGATGGCGGCGACGGGCCAGCAGGAGGTCCCGGAAATGCCGGGGATCCTTCACCAGCACCTGGCGGCCGGCCCGGGGCGCATGGAAGTCCTGCAGGCGCGACAGCCAGAAACGTAGCGCCGCCCGGCGCAGAAGCCGGGGCCAGGCCCGGGCCTCCGCCGCCTGCAGGGGGCGCCGCCGGTGGTAGGCCTGCAACAGGGCCCGGGTGCGGCCGGGTTCCAGGTTGCCGGCCCCATCCAGGCACCAGTCGTTGGCGGCCACCGCCAGGTCGAACAGCAGCTGGTCCCGGGCGGCGAAATAGAAATCCAGCAGGCCGGACAGGCGTTCCCCCTGGAACAGCACATTGTCGCGGAACAGGTCGGCATGGACGATGCCTTCGGGCAAGGCCTCGGCCGGCCCGGCCTGGTAGGCCAGTTCATCCTGCAGCAGGGCCCCATCCTCGTCGCTGAGCAGGGGCAGCACCTGGGCGGCGGCCTGACGGCGCCACGCCTCGCCCCGGGAGTTGTCCTGCACGCCATCGTAGGTGGCGGCGGCCAGATGCAGCCGGGCCAGGGCATCGCCCACGGCAGCGCAGTGGGCCGGGCCCGGCGCCTCCACTTCCTGCCCCGTCAGGCGGGACACCAGCACCGCCGGCTTGCCGGCCAGGGGGCGCAGGATAGCCCCGGCGCCATCGGCCACCGGTGCCGGACAGGGCAGCCCCTGGCGGGCCAGGTGGGCCATCAGGCCCAGGTAGAAATCAAGCTCCGCCGCCCCCAGGGTCTCGAACAGGGTGAGGACCCAGGTGCCGCGGTCGGTGGTGACGAAATAGTTGGTGTTCTGGACGCCGGCGGCGATCCCGGCGAAATCCGCCAGGGCGCCGACGTCGCAGCCGGAAAGCCAGTCCTGCAGCTGCTCCCGGGTGACGGGAGTGAAGACCGACACGGCCGGATCAGAAGGTGCCGATCACCCACATGGGGACGCGCACGCCGCTGTCCACCGGGTCCTTGCGGGAGAAGGTGCCGTCGCCCTGGTCGTCCACCAGGTAGTAGGGAACGCCGTGGCTGGGGGTGACCTTGAGCATGTAGAGCTTGCCGTTGACCCGGTATTCCTCCACGGTCTCGTTCTCCCGCTTCTTGATGGTCACCTGGGGTTCCATGGCGGCATCGAAGGGCACCATCTCGGGCGGCGGCGGCGGCACCGCCGGCAGGGGCTGCAGGTCGGTACGGCCGGCCTGGGCAAAAGCCGCGCCGGTACAGGCCAGCAGGGAGAGGGAAGCGGCAAGGAGGGAAAGACGACGCATGGGATGGCCTTTGCAAAATAGCCCGATTCGGATGCCCGATTTTATTACAAATTGAGCAGCATCTCCCGCTCGTCGGGCAGGGGGGCAAAGCCGCGGGTCTCGTAGTGCTTGAAAATGGCCTCGACGATCTGGTCCGGCTCGTCGATCACCTGGATCAGGTCCAGGTCGTCCGGCGATACCATGCCCTCGCCCACCAGGCGGTCCTTGAACCATTCCAGAAGGCCGCGCCAGAAGGGCTCGTGCACCAGGATCAGGGGGATCTTGCGGCTCTTGCCGGTCTGGATCAGGGTCAGGGCCTCCAGCACCTCGTCCAGGGTGCCGAAGCCCCCGGGCATGACCACGTAGGCGCTGGCGAACTTGACGAACATGAACTTGCGCGCAAAGAAGTGGCGGAAGGACTGGGAGATGTCTTGGTAGGGATTGGCCATCTGCTCGTGGGGCAGCTGGATGTTGAGACCGATGGAGGGGCTCTTGCCATGGTAGGCGCCCTTGTTGGCCGCTTCCATGATGCCGGGGCCGCCGCCGGAGATGACCGAGAAACCGGCATCGGAGAGCTTGCGGGCGATTTCTTCGGTCAGCTGGTAATAGGGCGACTCGGGCTTGATGCGGGCGCTGCCGAAGATGGAGACGGCCGGGCGGATGGCCGCCAGCCGTTCGGTGGCCTCCACGAACTCTGCCATAATGCCGAAAATCCGCCAGGATTCCCGGGCCGACATGGCGCTGGTGATGGTGTCGGGGTCCGCCAGGGGCGGGAGTTTGGTTCTTTCGCTCATTTTTTTTGTCTTCTGGATTTTGTTCTTATGCCGATGCTGCTGCTGGTGGACGGATCGTCCTACCTTTACCGCGCCTTCCACGCCCTGCCGGATCTGCGCAACAAGGCAGGAGAGCCTACTGGCGCCATTTACGGCGTGTTGAACATGCTACGCCGGCTGGAAAGCGACTACAAGGCAAAAGGCGTCACCTACAAGGCCGTGGTCTTCGACGCCAAGGGCAAGACCTTCCGCGACGACTGGTACCCGGAATACAAGGCCCAGCGCCCGCCCATGCCCACCGACCTGGTGGCCCAGATCGAACCCCTGCACGCCGCCATCAAGGCTTCCGGCTGGCCGCTGCTGATGGAGGAGGGTGTGGAGGCGGACGACGTCATCGGCACCCTGGCCCGCCAGGCCGAAGCCGCCGGTATGGACGTGGTCATTTCCACCGGCGACAAGGACCTGACCCAGCTGGTCAGCCCCCGGGTGCGCTGGGTCAACACCATGAGCAACGAGGTGCTGGACGAGGCCGGCGTCACCGCCAAGTTCGGCGTCGAGCCGGGCCGCATCGTGGACTACCTGGCTCTCATCGGCGACACGGTGGACAACGTCCCCGGCGTCGCCAAGGTGGGGCCCAAGACCGCTCTCAAGTGGCTGGAACAGTACGGCACCCTGGACAACATCATGGCCAACGCCGAGGCCATCGGCGGCGTGGTGGGCAACAACCTGCGCCAGGCCCTGGACTTCCTGCCCCTGGGCAAAAAGCTGGTGACCGTGGTGTGCGACCTGCCGCTGCCGGAAACCCCGGCCAGCCTGGCGCCCCGCCCCCTGGACAAAGCCGCCCTGGAAGAAATCTTCAGCCGCTACGAATTCAAGACCTGGCTGCGGGAACTGCAGGGCGAAGGCGCGACCGCCGGCGATGCCGAAGCCGCCGGCGACGCCACGACCGCCCCCGCCGCCCCGGCCGGCGCCCATCGCCAGCATTACGAAACCATCCTCACCTGGGAGGCCTTCGAGCGCTGGCTGGCCAAGATCCAGGCCGCCCCCCTGGTGGCCCTGGATACGGAAACCACCAGCCTGGACCCGCTCTCAGCCCGCATCGTCGGCATTTCCTTCGCCCTGACGCCGGGGGAGGCCGCCTACATCCCGGTGGCCCACAACTACCCGGGCGCCCCCGACCAGCTGCCCCGGGAGCAAGTCCTGGCGCGCCTCAAGCCCTGGCTGGAAGCCAGCAACCACGCCAAGCTCGGGCAGAACCTGAAATACGACCAGCACGTCTTCGCCAACCACGACATCGCCCTCAAGGGCATCGTGCACGACACCCTGCTGCAGTCCTACGTGCTGGAAAGCGACAAGGGCCACGACCTGGAACAGCTGGCCCGCCGCCACCTGGGTCTGGAGACCATTCCCTACACCGCCCTGTGCGGCAAGGGCGCCAACCAGATCGGCTTCGACCAGGTGGCCATCGACCAGGCCGCCGAATATTCGGCGGAGGATTCGGACCTGACCCTGCGGGTCCATCAAAACCTGTTCCCCGCCATCGCCGCCGATGCCAAGCTCAACTGCATCTACAGCGACATTGAAATGCCGGCCCGGGAAGTGCTGTTCGCCATGGAGCGCCACGGCGTGCTCATCGACAGCGGCCTGCTGCAGGCCCAGAGCAACGAGCTGGGGCGCAAGCTGGTGGAGCTGGAAGCCAAGGCCGTGGAGATCGCCGGCCAGCCCTTCAACCTCAATTCACCCAAGCAGCTGGCGGAGATCCTGTTCACCCAGCTGGGCCTGCCGGTGGTGAAGAAGACCCCGGGTGGCGCCCCCTCCACCGACGAGGAGGTGCTCTCCGAACTGGCCCTGGACTACCCCCTGCCCAAAGCCCTGCTCGAATACCGGGGCCTGGCCAAGCTGAAGAGCACCTACACCGACAAGCTGCCGCGCATGGTCAATCCCCATACCGGCCGGGTGCACACCAGCTTCTCCCAGGCCGTGGCCGTCACCGGCCGCCTGGCCTCCAGCGACCCCAATCTGCAGAACATCCCCGTACGCACCGCCGAAGGCCGCCGCATCCGCGCCGCCTTCATCGCCCCGCCGGGCTGCAAGATCGTTTCCGCCGACTATTCCCAGATCGAGCTGCGCATCATGGCCCACCTTTCGGGCGACCATGGCCTGCTCGACGCCTTCGCCAAGGGCGAGGACGTGCACCGGGCCACGGCAGCGGAAATCTTCGGCATCATGCCCCTGGAAGTCACCGCGGAGCAGCGGCGCTACGCCAAGACCATCAACTTCGGCCTCATCTACGGCATGAGCGCCTTCGGCCTGGCCCGCTCCCTGGAAATCGAGCGCAGCGCCGCCCAGACCTACATCGAACGCTACTTCGCCCGCTACCCCGGCGTCGCCCGCTACATGGAAGAGACCCGGGAACTGGCCAAGCGCCAGGGCTATGTGGAAACCGTCTTCGGCCGCCGCCTGTGGCTGCCGGACATCCGCGCCAGCCAGGCTGGCCGCCGCCAGGGCGCCGAGCGGGCCGCCATCAATGCGCCCATGCAGGGCACGGCGGCGGACATCGTCAAACTGGCCATGACCGCCACCGCCCGCTGGCTCGCCGACAGCGGCCTGCAGAGCAGCCTGGTGCTGCAGGTGCACGACGAACTGGTGCTGGAAGTGCCGGAAGGGGAACTGGCCCGGGTCCGGGCCGAGCTGCCGGCCATCATGGGCCAGGTGGCCAAACTGGCCGTGCCCCTGGTGGTGGATGTGGGCGTCGGCAATAACTGGGACGAGGCCCACTAAGGAGTGTTGCTAGGCCGTGGCGGATTGGCGCAAACGGTTAACGGCGGCAACGACCTGATCCACGGACAGATCGCGGACGTCCTGGCTGACCGGCTGCAGCACTTCATGGGGCACCGCCCACGGTCGCCATTGCTCCACCGACGAATTGCCAAACATTGCCAGCACCGGTTTTCCCAGGGCGGCAGCAATATGCATGGCGCCACCATCGGCACAGATCACCATATCCGCGGCGGCGAGGCCTGCCACCAACTCGGCAAGTGAATGGGTGACGATGGGATAAACCGGCTCTCCGGCTAGGGCTGCCAATACTCGTTCGGCCTTAGCATCATCGCCCGGGTGCATTGGATCGCTTTCGGCGCCGGGAGCCCAGAAAACCAGCACTTGCTCTGCCGCCCCCTGATGCAGGAGCTCCTGAATCAGGGCTATAAAATTATCCTCCGGCCAGCGCTGCCTGATTTTCCGGGCGGAAAGGTGGACGGCAATCCGATACCGGCAGTCATTGAGCGCCGGTATCTGGCACAGCAGGCGACGCTGCACCTGAGGGTCGGGCGCCAGATGCATGGCTCCAGGTACTGCGGTCATACCGACGTTCGACAACAGTCGCTGCGTAATCTCGACCTCATGGCCCCTGCCACGCTCCTGGCCATGCTCAACAATCTGTCGGGCTCCAATCCAGCGGGCGAACTTCCCCCCTCCCGGCGATGCGACGATGATGAGATCAAGGCGGCGGCGACGCAGCGCCCACAGTTGCTTCAATGTAGCCCACCACACCGAGAGCAAGGTTTCCCCAGGTTCCCGATGTTTGCCTTTACGGTAGATGAAGACCTGATCCACATCTGGGTTTCCCTCCAGAATAGGGCCGTTATAGGAATTAGCCAGCACCCCGATCCAGGCGTCCGGTTGTTGTTGGCGCAGGGAGTGCAACATCGGGGTGGTGCACAGCAAGTCACCGATATTGTCACGGCGAATGACCAGAATATTCATTGCGGCTGTCGCTGCTGAAGGCGGCAAGCCGCATCGGTCACGATACGGCCCACTCGCTCTTGCATGGCTGGAAAACTGAAACGCTGAAGATGGCTTGTCGCCGCCAGAGGATTGGGGAGTGCTTCCAGCAGCCGGAGACGGGTGAGCAGGCGGGAAAAATCCGCCCCCTGATCCAGACGGGGATCTTCAAACAGGAAACCGCTTTGAGCATCGACGATAGTTTCCGTAAAAGGCGCGGCACGGGGTGCCAGGACCGGCGTCCCGCAAGCCTGTGCCTCAATCACATTCAGACCGAGCGCCTCCTTTTCCGGCAAGCCGGTAAGCAGATAGTCGATCTGGCCGTAAATCGATGCCACGTCTTGCTGCTGACCCCAATAGCGCACTTGGGACCCCAAGGGCTTGAGCACCCGGCGCAGATCTCGCACAGAAGCGTATCCACCGCTCCCGAAGATTTCCAGGGATACGTCGGGGTATTCAGCCAATACGGGAACCAGGTGTTGGAACATCAAGGGGAACTGCTTGATCGGCGTCAGGCGGGAGACGATTCCCAGGGTCAGGCCCTTACGCCGCTGGTATTCAGGATGGGAACTAACAGACTCCCATAACGGCTCCAAAATCCCGAGCAAGCGGTCACGGAATTTTCTCCGGTCCCAGTCATAAACGCTGGCTTGGCGAATAGCTTTGCCATCGCTACGACGTTGCAAATGTGCCACACCGTAAAGCGGCTCACTCCACGCCGGCAATCCGGCTTCCTTAAGCCCCTGCAGCACCCAACCTGATACGGGATAAATCAGGTCATGCCCCTCATAGGCCCGTGGATTCCGCCCTTGGACCGGCATATGGGCGATGGCGGTCACAAGCCAGCCTTGCTGCTTTGCGGTATTGACTAGAGCTTGTGGCAAAGGCCCATGGCTCAATAGCCAGCCGGGACCGGGCGGCAGAATTTCGGCGAGCGCAGAAAAGTCCGCGGCAGAAATTGTATTCACATTTTTCGGCAGCCCCAGCCTCGACCAGAAATCAGCCTTGGGATTCACATATAGATCAGTCGGAATTCCGTGAGCGCTCAACGCCTGGCAAAGGAATGCGGTGAAAACCTCCCCGCCCCCGAAATGGGGCTGCAAATTCACCTGCAAATGTCTCACGGCTTTACCTCGGTTTGGCGATAGCTCATACAAACCAAAACGGCGGTAATCATTGCGTAGCTTTCAAGACGCCAACCGGAAAGATGCCCATCTACGGCAACACGAGCCAAATTACCTACGACAAAAAGCACCAGGGCATACCCAGCGGCCTCGCCATCCATAGCTGCACGCCAGCCATACCGAACCATGAGGAATGTCAGGGCTAGGTAGAGCATAAGACCGGGCCACCCCGTCGCCAAGGCAAGGTCCAACAGGCCGCTATGACTGCTTTGTATACCGGTATTAACCTGATAGCTGGCATTCACTGCTCGGCCAAATGCCTGATGCCCGTATCCAACCCCGAAGGGATAGCGATGCAGTTCCTGAACCGCTACCGTCGCCCAGGCCATGCGCATGTAGGCTGAATGATCGACGGGCTGACCGTTTGACATCTTCGGATACTCTTCTTGCCGGCTAGACAGCCAGAATCGATGGCCATCCACATCCTGGGCGATACTGACCGACTCAACGAATCGGGGCCAGCGCTCATCATGTAACAGAGCACCCAAACCCAGAAAAAGCCCCAGCACCATCACAACAATGGCCCTAAAGGAAATTGGGCGGGAGTTTACTCGCCAGTAAACTGCACATGCCAGTGCAATTTCCATTAAAACCACTACGCTCCCATTCCTTGTTGAAAGCAAATAGGTTCCAACCAAGGACAAGGAGAGCAATCCCCAGGACAACCAGACAGGCCAGGGCAGGAATCCATAGTTGAGTAGACGGCGCGCCAGAACCTCGGCGATCAATAGCGTGGCCAAGTAAGTCATCAACGTGCTGTGGAAATCACGCCCTCCAAATGGAGTTGCATCGCCAGGCATTGGACGTCCAACTCCCCAAACCTGTCGGTACACGAGATACCAGCAGAGGTGAAGCACCAAAACTGCCACCAAAAAAGTAAGCACCTGGTACTTGGAACTAACCACAACCCCGGGTACTTCACCCGTTTGTATTTCAGCCTTCCGCCAGACCATGACGCTAGTGGCTACCGCAAGCAGCATGACCAACCAATCCCCGCGGAACCCTTGCAGTGAGGCAGACGGGTCCAGGCCGAAGACAACTGATTCAAAGGGCATCCAAAGCGTCAAAAGCCCTAAAACGATACATATGCTTTGCCATCCCTGCCTACCTGTTGGCCAACAGCCCCGGCTGCGCAGCAAAAAGGCTAGACTAAAAACCAGACAGATCAGCAAAAGCAGGTTACGCAGTGCAATCGTGTGCGGAATTGGGTAGAGAAAAAAAACTCCGGCAAGCAACAACGGAGATATCCAAGGGAAAGACGGCAAACGTACGTTCACGCCAGGAAACTCCGCAGATAGTTGCCCAACACCCGACGCCGATGACGCAAGGTGGAACAGTGGCACCACAGCAAGCCTAGAAACCCATTTCCACGCAACTGCGACAACAACAGGCGACGCTCTCCCCGATCCGGCAATTGGTTGATTTTATGAAAAATGCTGAAAGCACCATCCACCAACTGCCAATCGAGAGCCCGCAGCAGTCGGCCGGAGGCCGAAGACTCTTCCGCCAACTTGGCGAGACCGCGCGCATTGAACTCACTGCTCCGAATGATATTGAGCAAGCGCAGACGCTTCTGTTCCGGGCTAAACGTGCGGACGGGAATTCGATAATGGTAAATACAGTGCGGCAACACGCGTATGCGGCGCGCCAATAGCAAAACGCGGGTAGTCCACAAGACATCCTCATGGATCAGGCGGGGAACAAAGGAGAAGCCATTGGCTTCAAGGAATTCTCGTCGATACACATGCAGCCACACCATGTGCAGTAAACGCCTCTTCTCCAAGCGCTCGATCAACCACTCAGAACCCGTCTGGACTCCCCGGTCCTGCATATCCGTATAGATCGGATAGTCGTCCTGGCGCCCCTCGAAGTGATAGTTCCCGTTGAGCACCACCAGATCGAGGTCATCTGCCTCGGCCGCAGCAAGCGCAGCACCATAGGCATCAGGGGCGAGAACATCATCTGAATCCACGAAAGCCAGGTACTTGCCCTTTGCTAACGCAAGCCCGGTATTGCGAGCAGCCGACAGTCCGCCATTTTCTTGGCGGACAACACGCATCTGCGGCAGACGTGCGGCATAACTAGCGAGGATCTCGGGGCAACTGTCAGTAGAACCGTCATCCACCACGACAATTTCGTCCGGCGGAGGATTCAGCCGAACCAGGCTATCGAGACAGGCGGGAAGATAGGGTGCTACGTTATATACGGGAATCACCAGAGATAGCACGGGCTGCGTATCAGTCATGAGCGTTGCTCCGGTCCCGGTGCCAAGCTTGCAGTACGGCTAGCAAACTATCTCCACGGTTCTGATAGGTGTGATGGCTTACAACATGCCGGTAACAGCGCTCCGCCAAGTCCCGCGCCTGGTCAAAATGTGCCAGCCAATACTCAATCTGGCCGACGCAATCATCAATGTCGCTGAATTCAGCCCAATCATAGCCGGGAGTAAAATCATCGTGCGCGTGGGTACGTGCGTCGCACAGCAAGAAGCCGCCACTGGCGGGGATGCCGTAGCAGCGCTCCGGCAAACCAGAAGCCACCTTGGCCCCATATTCACAGCGGGCTCCGTAATTCAGGTTGATCCTGGAGCGCTGAATAAGGTCAATCTGCTCCGCGGCACTCATCCCTTCGGCTTCCCGGAAATTATAGGTAATGCCGCGCTGTTTCAACTTGGCGCCCAGCGCCGAGAAGAACTCCTGGCGAGCCATATCCTCCTTATAGCGGGAACCGTTCATGCCACCAAAAAAAGACACATCCCACTGATAAATATCTGGGCAGCGCAACCTTGCCAAGTCTTCTTCTGGGTTGGGCAGAGAATAGGTGTCCAAATCCGCCGCATTGGGCAAATAAGTCAGCACTGGCGCAAAAGTTCGTTGAGTATCGATTGTCGTGTGAGTTGCATACACATCGAAAAGCTGCAAGCGATCCAATAGGTCGAGGCGCCAGCGTTTACGGTTCAAATAGTGGGGAGCATCCCTATTCCAGGCCACCAAAGGCACCCCAGCGGCCGACAAGCGACGTTTCAGCTGCCACACCTGCCAAAGATGGCGCGGAGAACGCAAGGGATCGTAAAACCAGATGAAACAGGCCAACGTCCGATTGAGATCGGCGCGAGACGGCTGCCAGTCCCCCCAAACCGCCTCTAATCCCCTCTTCTCAAGAGCATTACAGAGCGGCCGATAAAACCCGGTATGGTTGATCAGCAAACGGTTTCGAGACATTTGCAATCAGGGGCGATACAGATAGAAAACGTTCTTCCTGATTAAGGAAAAATCCAGGGCGAACCCTTGAGCAAAAATCTGGCGGAACATATCTGACAGTTGTGCATCCGTCAGCACCCCTGGGTGGGTCTCAACGCAAATTTTACGGACCTTGGACAAGTCGACCGTGGCAAAGAACTCTATTTCGCCACCCTCAATATCCACAATCAGGAACGTTGGAGAGATCGCAGCAATTTCAGTATTTAAATCAGCCTGACGCACTTCTATGGCTTTGGCATTGGAAGATCCACCTACCGCCGAGGATGCCCAGAACTCGTCTTCCACGTAAAAGGTTCTCACCCCCTCGCCTTTGGCCAACAGGACATTGCGGACAGTTGGGCTAACACCGTTTGCTTCATGAGTTGTTCTGATTACGGGCATCAGGGATGGATTTGCCTCGTAGGCAAAAACCCGCTCACTGCCGATACGTTGCGCGCACAGTGCTGACAAAAAGCCGATACCAGCACCGACCTCCATAACCACATCATGACTTTCCAGGCGTCGGGAGACGATTTCCACTTCCTTCGCTTCGTAGTCCGAGAAGAAAATCTGTTTGCGAATTCCCTCTGAAATTCCAGGCTGCTTTGTCGGCAACAGCACACCATGATTGTCCACAAAAGTGGGAATTCTATTCAGTGCCCAGAGCACCTTGCGAAAGCGCCGCAAACCTCTACCAATTTTTTTCATCGACTGCTTACTGCCTTCCCTGTTTTCAATTTCTGGACTTAATGCGCTTTGCCGGCACACCTGCGACCACCTGGCTGGGGGCGACATCCCGGTTAACAACCGCACCTGCGGCAACTACAGCACCATCACCGATAGTGACGCCGGCAAGGACTACGGCGTTAGCACCAATCCAGACGTCCCGGCCAATAGAAATAGGTTTGCCCAAACTAGGCTGGTCGCGAATCAATTCATCCGCCGCATATTGATGGGTATAGGAAATTATCCTCACCCCGGGGCCAATCAGCGTGTCATCACCAATGGAAACGCCACCGGTCCCGTTCACGATGGAAAAGTTATTGATTTCCACCCGAGCCCCCAATGTGACACCGCCATTGTCTGCCTGGATATATGCAAATCGGTTGACCGTCACGCCATCGCCCATGGTCACTAGGCCAGCGCGGGAAGCATCCACCGAGGCCGAATCGTGAATCTTGCATTTTTGCCCCAGGCGAATATTCCCAAAGCCCTTGATATAGGCCCCGGCGGAAACCCGGGATCTATTAAGGCGGCGCTGGCGCCAGGCAAACCAAATCGTTCTCAGGACGCGCACAAGTTATCTCCCATTTGCAGCAGATTCTGCCGCAACCAGAGCAACAAAACCACTACGGCATATGCAAGACGCCTGGAGGCGCGCTTCTCCAACGCCTCGCGCCACAAGCGACGAACGCCGTCTGCATCCAGCCAGGGGGCCAGTACAGCGACATCTGCAATGGCGGCTTCACATACCTGGCGCCACTCCTTACGGAACAAGGACTCCAGGGGAACTGAAAAGCCATGCTTTTTCCGATTCCATACATTTTCAGGCAGGCTACGCCGTGCCAGTTCGGTCAGCAGGGATTTTCCGCCGCCAGCAAAATGAACCTCTGCAGGCAGATCAAGAACGGCATCTAGAACTGGCTGCCCCAGCATGGGCACCCGTACCTCGAGGCTGTGAGCCATGCTAGCCCGATCCGTTTTGACCAAACAGTTTTCGGAAAGGTAAGTCCACAAATCTGCGCGCATCAGGCTGGCGCTATCCATATACCCGCCAAACTCCAGAATCAGCTGACGCCATCGCTCCAAAGTATGTACTGGCTTAGCCGCATCGAGAACATCTGGTCGCAAAAGAGCAGCCAAGGATTTCCGACCGCACCATGGACCGACCTCCACCCGGCGATAGAAGAGTAGCTCCTGACCCCATAGGCTCCGTCTCAACAACGAGGCAGGTAAGACACGGCCATCTACCAGACGTCGCAGCCATGGCTGCCAGCCCTGCCGGGGATACCGATCTTCCGTATCGAGGAAGCGGGGGTAGCCTCCAAATAATTCGTCGCCTCCATCACCGCTGATGGCCACCGTAACGTGCTGACGGGTCAGTCGAGACAGCGCATGGGTCATAACATAGGCAGGATCGGCCAAAGGCTGGTCCAGGTCACCAATGGCGCGCAGCAGGCCATCGCCATCCGTAGTGGGAGAATCCAGGACGTGGTGGTCGCAGCCGAAATGCTGAGCAACCTCCCGCGCGTAATCACTCTCGTCGAAGTGGCGCTCAGTAAAGCGCAGGCTGAATGTCTTCAGGGGCGAAGCGCCCGCTTCTGCCATGTAGCGCACCATCAGACTGGAGTCGATGCCGCCCGACAGAAAGGCCCCCAAAGGCACATCGGCGACCAACTGCCGCCTGACACTCTCCCGCAGGGCTTGATCCACACGGGCCAGCAGCGTCTCGCGATCGTCAGAGGAGGCCGTGGCATTGGGAATGGACCACCAGCGGCGCACTTCCAGATGCCGGTCGCCCCGCCGATAACGTAGCAGGCAGGCAGGGGGAAGCTGCTTCACATCCTGCAGAAATGTCTGAGGAGCCAGCGGGGTCTGGAATGCCAGATAGTCACGCAGTGCCTGCGGATCGAGCTGACGCGGAAAATCCGGCAGGGCCAGAAAAGCCGCCAAGGTGGAGGCAAAGACCAGGGTATCCCCCACCACGCCATACATGAACGGTTTGATTCCCAAGCGATCCCGGGCGGCAAAACACTCGCCGGAGGCCCGGTCCCAGACGGCAAAGGCAAACATGCCGTCCAGCCGGGGCAACAGGGACTCGCCCCAGGCCGCATAGCCATGCAGCACCGTTTCGGTATCGGAGCGGGTGCGGAATACGTACCCCAGCCCCTCCAACTCTTGCCGCAATTGCTGGAAGTTGTAAATTTCCCCGTTAAAGACCAGTAGGTAACGCCCATCCGGTGACTGCATCGGCTGATGGCCTCCGGCGGGATCAATTACCGCCAGCCGCGTATGTGCGAATACAGCATCGCCACTCTCTGCTTGGCTCTGCTCATCCGGCCCTCGAGAGCGCAGTGCCACCAATGCAAGGGAGATGGAAGAACGCCAACGGTCGCCAACTATCCCGAAGATTCCGCACATAGTTTAGTTCTCTCCCGCCAGAGCTTCATAAGCCTCCAGGACTCGATCTTCACGATAGAGATCTAGATGACTCACGGACAGACTGGGCGGGTTGCGCAAGAAGTGGGTCATGGTGGTAGCCAATGCCAGGGGGTCACCACAAGGCACGAGTGCCTCGGGACAACAATCTCCAAGAATTTCACGGGGCCCGGATGGGCAATCAGTAGATACCACCGGTGTTCCACACAGAAGTGCTTCAATCAGCACATTCGGTAAGCCTTCATGATCCGAACACAAAACCAGTAAGCGGGCCTTTTTGATCCAGGGGTAGGGATTGGGCTGGAAGCCGGCAATTTTTACACGGCCCGCAAGCCCTCTGGCATCAATCATGGACTGCAAACGAGGATCCTCGTCCACCAGGAGCACCAAGAGCAACTCCGAATCCATCTGCAGCCATGCATCCAGCAAAACATCATGGCGCTTCTGCTGAGAATAACGGCCGACATGAATGACATAGGGCCGTTCCGGCAATCCATCGGCGGGCTGATCAGCCGCAGCCAGGATAGCCCCTGTATCAAAAGGATTGGGAATCGTCGCAATACGATTATGCGCAACACCAAAGTGCTGTTCCATATCCTCGGCCACACCGTGGGACACCGCAATCAGAGGGCGCCGGGAGTACAGATCGCGGTAGCGGGCCGAACGACGCGTAGCCTTGGACGAATTCTCTTCAGCCAACCTCTCAATTTCCCTGGACAGGGTATTGGCAATGCGACAGTAGTGCTTTGGCAGACCGGCCAGCGCCACCACTTCATCGGCAAACGGCAGGGTGGAAACCACCAGATCGAACGGCCCCAACTCCGACGCCTGACGGGCGAGTCGTCGAGCCATTAGCCGCTTCCCCAGCCAGCCCCGATGCAGACGACGCCCCAAAACGAGCAGACGAAGTTCCTCCGGCACAGCGTAACTACGCCGGTCCTCCAACAACATCAGACAGACTTGGTGACCTCGCCCCAGCAAGCCGGAGGAAAGTTTGAGGAGCGCCTTCTCCGCCCCTCCCCCCGCAAGGTTGGTGACCACGAACAGGAATTTCACCGGGCACCTTGCTCAGGAAATTGTGGGGCCAGGGCCTTTTCGACCAGGACAAAGACCTGATCCACCGATATCTCCCCCATATGGGATGTTTCGCAACAACGATCTGTCCCCAGGGCGGGATGATTCAGCAAATAGGCACACGGGTGCTCCAGGGGGCCCGTCAGGTGGGAAGAGGAAAGGCAGTGATACATGGCCACCATGGGCTTATCGAAAGCACTCATGATATGAGTGGGGCCGGTGTCGATGCCGACGTAGAGGTCGATTTGGCTCATCAAGCCAGCCGTCTGCCGCAATGTCAGGTGGCCGGCAAAGAGAGCGGCGCGGCTGCCTAGAGCGGCGGCCAGCCAGTGAGTTCTCTCCTTTTCTTCGGGACCACCGAAAATCAGGAAACGCCCTTCCGGCCAACGAGCGGAGATACGATCACAAAGGTCCCTGAAATGTTCGATCGGCCAATCCCGGTAGGCCTTGGTTGGAAAGCTGGCAACCTGCAGGCCTATCAGCGGTCGATGCTGGGAAAGAGATACGGCAGCCAAACGCTGACGAGCCTCCAGCACTTCCTCTGCCGTCAAGGAAAAGCCGAGGCGAAGCCCCGCAGAGGCGACCCCTACGGCCTCAGGCAGGCGTAGCAGCTGGAGTACCGCATGTTCGCTCTGAAAGGGCGGCAGTGGCACGGCCGGCGTCAGTTTGGCATCCAGAGCAGGATCGCCTTGGGCAAATGCCACCACTCGGCGGGAGACCCGCTGGGCATATGCGACCAGGGGACGATCAAAACCGGTAACGAAAGCCAGGTCGTACGGTTTTCCCCCCAGGCGTCCTTTCAGTAGGGCGCGTCCTTTGGTGATACTGCCAACACGGGTGACGCCGGGCAGATTCTGAAATACCTCAGCCCGTTTGGGGTGTCCCAGGACCGTGATCTTGGCCTGGGGATAGGCCCGGGCGACGGCGCGAATAGCCGGCGTGGCAAACAGGGAATCGCCTATCCGCGAAACAATGATGAAGAGAATCGAGCGAGGCGCGGCCTCGGTTACGGAAGGCTTGTATTCTGATGTCACAACAACCGGCCTCATCAGAAAGGAGCTTTATCCAGGCTGGAAAATTCGAACAGGTAGTCGGAGAAAGAGTATTCCACCGGCCGCAGACCAAGGCGCCAGGACAGTTTCTTCAAAGCCAGGCGGAAACCACCCATAGGCTTCAGCAAATGGTAAGCCTTGAATTCAAGCCCTTCACGGCGAGCCAGTTCGAGCGCCATGGTTGGAGTGAACCAAGCCATGTGGTCCAGATTAACCACCATCACCCCTTGGCGGAAAAACTGCCGGATGAATTTTCTGCTGAAGGGATTTGGCGTAGCTACAAACAACTGTCCACCTGGCGCCAAATGCCGGGCACCAAAACGCAGCAAGGCGGAAGGATTATCCACATGCTCAATCACGTCGCCGATAAATACGACATCAAAGCGTTCCCCCAAATCCTCTGCCGAGGTGGCGTCAGCACAACGGACGTTAAAGCCCCGATCCTGCAATTCCTTGACCAGGGGTTCGAGGATGTCCAATCCCAGGCAGTAAGCCGCTGCCTTGGCAATCGGACCATGGCGCCAGCCCGGATCATCAAAATAGCGCGCGCTATGGGATACGACACCAATGTCCAGCACCCGCTTCCCGGATGCTGCCCGTTGGACAAAGCCGGTCAAGTCCGTATCGGTATGCACCTGCCGCAACCGGGGCAGCAAAGCGCGAACTGCAGCCTTGGCCTTGCTGTTGTTGGGATCATCGGAAATCTTAGTCCAGTCGTTGGTCATGGCGGCAGTGGGTTGAAAAGTGACGAAAAGCAACCGGCATTAGGCCAGCGCCTGGTTGAAAACAAGTTCCATACGATCAAGCATGGCATCAATGGAAAAGCGGGAAATAGCCTCGGCATGGGCAGCGCTGCCGAGACGGGAGGCCATCTGCGGATTGTTTAGAATTTCGTTGATCGCCCTGCTCAGCGCCATGGCGTCCTTGGGTGGAACAATTAGCGCCGACCGGCCATCCTGAACGGCTTCCTGAATGGCCCCAACAGGTGTCGTTACAATCGGTAGGCCACAGAACATGGCCTGAAGAATCGCCTGAGGTACGCCTTCATTGGCATAGGACGGCAGACAGAACACGTCCATAGCTTGCAGCCACCGCTCCGGGTCCGTGCGTTGACCAGTCAGCAGTACCCGATCGCCCAAGTTCAATTCAGCTATGCGCACTTCCAGATTTTCTCGCATGGGACCATCCCCCACCACTACCAGACGCACTTCCGACTGGGGTAGGGCGGCCAGTGCATCCAGTAGATACAGATGTCCTTTCCAACTGCGCAGGGTAGCGACGATGCCAACAATTGGCACAGAGGGATCCAACCCCAGGGCGGCTTTAGCCGCAACCCTGTCCGCCGCGGGGGTGAAGCGCTTGCCGTCGATACCGGTGGGAACGGAGGTAACCCGAGCCGGATTCAAACCCAGGCTATCGATCAACGCTAGGCGTAGCGACTCGCCGGTGGTTGCCACATGGGCACTGGCATGACCATACAGCCAACGGTTGGCGCGGGATCCAGGCACAGGCACCGACACATGCCGGGTACGGACCAGGGCGGGAGCACGGCGCCCCAGACTGGCGCAGGCCAAGGCCGTCAGCCAGGTATCGGTGGAGCTATGGGTATTGATGACATCCACCTGATTTTCAGCCAGCCAGCGCCGCATGGCGAAGAAACCGGGAAGGCGCTTGCGGCCGATGGGCAACGCCTGGACCGGCACTCCGAAACGGGAGGCCTCGGCATAGATGCGAGACTCCGGCGGACACAGCACGGTTAGCTCATGCCCGCGCCCCATCATGCCGCGCGCTTCTTCAAGGATACGGATTTCCTGGCCGCCCCAGCCGCAGGAGGCTTCGGTGTGCACGATCTTCATCACGCCACCTCCGCGAACTGGAGGCGATAAAGACTGGCGTAGGCCCCTTCCCGGGCCAGTAGCTCGGCGTGGGTGCCCTGCTCGACGATGGCGCCCTGGGCCAGGACGACGATCTTGTCGGCGCTTTCGATGGTGGACAGGCGGTGGGCGATGACCAGGGTGGTGCGGTTCTGCATGAGGGTTTCCAGGGCGGCCTGCACCGCCCGTTCCGATTCGTTGTCCAGGGCCGAGGTGGCCTCGTCGAGGATGAGCACCGGGGCGTCCTTGAGCAGGGCCCTGGCGATGGCCAGGCGCTGCCGCTGGCCGCCGGAGAGGCGGTTGCCGTTTTCGCCGATGACCGTGTCGAAGCCTTCCGGCAGGGCCCGGATGAAATCCAGGGCGTGGGCCGCTTCCGCCGCCGCCTCGATCTGCTCCCGGCTGGCGTCGGCAGTGGCACC
The DNA here is from genome assembly GCF_058809645.1 of Azospira sp. MPR-E4. Lineage (NCBI taxonomy): Bacteria > Pseudomonadati > Pseudomonadota > Betaproteobacteria > Rhodocyclales > Rhodocyclaceae > Azospira > Azospira sp. MPR-E4. The sequence goes on from NZ_JBXAST010000013.1 coordinate 21,761, forward strand.
GTAGGCGATGTTGGCCGCCACCGTGTCGTTGAACAGCAGCACGTCCTGGCTGACGTAGGCGATGTTGCGGCGCAGGCTCTCCAGGCTCAGTTCCTGCAGGTCGTGGCCGTCCAGGCGCAGGCAGCCGCTGTCCGGGTTGTAGAAGCGGGGCACCAGGGCCGCCAGTGTGGACTTGCCGCCGCCGGACTGGCCCACCAGGGCCACGGTCTGGCCGGGAGCGATGTCCAGGGAGACGCCGGCCAGGGCATCCCGCTCGGCACCGGGGTAGCGGAAGGTGACCTGCTCCAGGGCGATGCGGCCTTCGGCCCGGCCCAGGCGGGTCTGGCCCGGATCGGCCTCGGGCGCCTCGTCGAGCAGCTGGAAAACGCTCTCGGCAGACGCCAGGCCGCGCTGCAGGGGGGCGCTGACGTCGGCCAGGCGGCGCAGGGGCGCCAGCAGCATGAGCAGGGCGGTGATGAAGGAGACGAAGCTGCCGACAGAGGTGCTGCCGGAGGCGGACTGGGTCAGGGCCACATAGACGACGATGGCCAGGGCGATGGACGCGAAGATGTGGGTGATGGGGCTGGTGGCGGAGGAGGCCACGGCCTGGCGCATGCCCTGGCGCCGCACCTCGTTGTTGATCTGGCCGAAGCGACCGGCCTCCTGGGCCTCGCCGCCGAAGACCTTGATCACCCGGGCGCAGTGGGAGGTTTCCTGCAGGGCTTCCACCATGCGCGCCACGGCCTCCTGGGAGCCGCGGCTGGCGCGGCGCATGCGCCAGGAGAAGGTGCGCATGGACCAGGCGATGGCGGGAATGAGGGCGAAGCAGACCAGGGTCAGCTGCCAGTTGAGCCACAGCAGCCAGCCGAGCAGGCCCACCACCGAGAGGCCGTCGCGCAGGATGGTCACCACCACGTTGGTGGCGGCCACGGCGACGCCGTTCACGTCGTAGGCAATCTTGGTCAGGGGCACGCTGGAGCCGTGCTTCTGGAAATAGGCGATGGGCAGGCGCACCAGGCGCTGGTACATCTCGTCCCGGATGTCGGTCACCACCCGGTTGGAGACCCAGGAGAAGCCGTAGGAGGAGAAGTAGCTGAAGATGCTGCGCAGGATGAAGACGCCGACGATGCCCAGGGGAATCCAGATGGGATTGCCGAAGCTGCCCGACTTGATGAAGCCCTCGTCCAGCAAAGGCTTCATCAGGGCCGGGAAGAGGGGCTCGGTGGCCGCCAGGATGGCGGTGGCCCCCAGGGACAGCGCCACCGCCTTCCAGTACGGGCGCACATACCCGAGGAGGCGGAAATAGAGGGCGCGGGTGTTGAGGTCTTGACGGCTCATAGGGGCGAAGCGGAGGAAACCGCGATTATAGCCGCTCGGCTAGGCCAGGCTGCGGTAAAGGGCCACCAGCCGCTCGGCCATGGCGGTGAGGGAGAGGTCCTGCACCGAGGCCCGGGCCGCATCCCGCATGGCGGCGGCCCGGCCCGGTGCGGCCAGGGCTTCCAGGTGGCGGGTGAGCAGGGGCAGGTCGAGGGCGTCGCCCACGTAGCCGTTCTCCCCTTCCCGGATACGGGCGGCGATGCCGCAGCTGCTGCTGGTGATGGTGGGCAGGCCGCAGGCCAGGGCCTCCAGGGCGGCGTTGGGCATAGGGTCGTAGAGGGTGGGCAGGACGAAGGCGTCGGCGGCGCCGTAATAGGGCCGCACATCCTTCTGGGGGCCAGTAAAGACGACCCTTTCGCCGATGCCAAGGCTGTCAGCCAGGCGGGACATGGCTTTCAGGCTGCGGTCCCCGCCGACGACCAGCAGGTGCGCCTCCTGGCTGGCCATGGCGGCGAAGGCCCGCAGCAGGCGGGGAACGCCCTTGCGCTCGAAACCGCCGCCGACGTAGAGAAACAGGGGCGCTTCCGCCGCAATGCCGAGGCGGCCCCGCAGCTCCACCCGGTGGGCGGCGGCCAGGCGGGGGTGGAAATGCTCCAGGTCCACCCCGTTTTCGATCAGCACCAGCTTTTCTTCCGGCACCCCGTAGTAGCGCTGCATCTCTTCTGCCACCAGGCGGGAATTGCAGATCACCCGGGCCAGGGCCGGGTGGGTCAGCATGGCCCGCTCCTGGGCCAGGATGTAGCGGTGGAAGCCGGAGAGCCGGTCCAGCCAGCGGGTCAGGCCGCCCCGGGCCCGGGCCCGGTGCTCCAGCCAGGCGGCATGGACTCCGTCGCCGGCGCGGAAAATGCGGCAGCCGGGAATGCGTTCGTGGCTCTGGGTGATGTCGAAGCCGCCCGCGGCCATGGCCTGCTGGGCGCAGCGGGCGAAGGAGGCATCCCGGGCGGCGCGGCCGCCCCACAGGCGCGAATAGGGCGGATCGCAGGTGATCTGGGCGAAGCCGGCGGCAGGAGCGCCATCCCAGGAGCGGGTGATGAGGGTGACCTGGGCCCCTTCCTGCACCAGGGCCCCCAGGGCCCGCTCGACGAAGCGCTCGGCGCCGCCGTAGGGGTTGTAGCGCTGACGAACGATGGCGATTTTCAAACGGCAGGCTCCGCCAGCAGTTCCCGGGCGGCGGCCAGCACCGTGGCCGGCGGCAGGGAGACCAGGCAGTCGCTGACCTTGCCGCCGCCGCAGCCGTCGATACCGCAGGGGCGGCAGGGATGGTCCTGGCTGACGATGACCCGGGAGGGCACGCCCCAGGGGCCCCATTCCTTGTCGCCGGAAGGGCCGAAGAGGGCCACCACGGGCGTGCCCATGGCGGCGGCGATGTGCATGGGGGCCGAGTCCACGCCGATGAAGAGGCGGGCCCGGCCGGCCAGGGCCGCCAGTTCCTTCAGACTCAGCTGGCCGGAGAGGTCCACCGCGGAACGGGCCAGGCCGGCCTGGATGGCGGCCACCATCTCCCGCTCGGCCGGGTCCGGCGCGGCGGAGATCACCACCGGCCAGCCCTCGGCCTGGAGGCCGTTGATGACGGCAGCCATGGCCTCCGCAGTCCAGCACTTGAAGCGCCAGCGGGAGGCGGGATGCAGATGCACGAAGGGCTTGCCGCCCAGGCCCTGGTCCGCCAGCAGCTGGCCCACCCGGCGCTCCGCTTCCATGCCGGGCACCAGGGACAGGCGCCGCTGATCCAGCGCCGGATAGAGGCCGATGCGGCGCAGGGCGTCCAGGTTGCGTTCCACCGTGTGGCGCAGGGCATTGCCCGGAGCGCCGACGAAATGGGTGAAGCTGTTCTGCCAGAAACCGCCCCGGCCCCTCACCTTGGGCCCCACGGCCCAGCGGGCGCCGACGGCCCGGGCCAGCCAGGCGCCCCGGGGATGGTCGGTGAGGTGGATCACCAGGTCGTAACCGGGATGGCGCAGGGTCTGCAACAGCTGCCATTCGGCCCGCAGGTGGCCCCAGGGGCCAAGCTTCTTCCATTGCCGGTCGATGCAGTGCACGGTGTCGATGGCCGGATGCTGGCTCAGCATCTCCGCCGTGTCCCGGTACACCAGGGCGTCGAGGCGGGCCTGGGGCGCCGCCGCCTTGAGGGCGGCGAAAACCGGCGCCGACAGAAGCACGTCGCCGTGGTGGCGCAACTTGATCACCAGGGCGCGGCGCACCTGGTCGAGGGGAACGGCATCGGGAAGATAGGTTTCGGCCATGGCTCGGGATTTTACCGGCTTCGCAGCCCTTTTAGCGGTTGAGGAAGCGCACCCGGGCGCCCTGGGCATCCAGCTGCACCCGGCTGAGGCCGGCATAGTCGAAATGCAGGCGGAACCAGTCGGCCGGGGCCAGGCCCAGCCAGTGGCCGAAGAGGGCCTTGAGCACGCCGCTGTGGGTCACCGCCACCAGGGCCCGGTCCCCATCCCCGGCCGCGGCCTGTTCCGCCACCCAGGCCAGGGCCCGGGCCTGCAACTGGGCTGCCGTCTCGCCGCCGTGGGGCGCGGCGTTCGCCGTATCCGCCGCCCAGCGGTCCAGCACGCCCGGGTCCTGGCGGTGGATGTCGTCCCAGGCCCGTCCTTCCCAGTGGCCGAAGTGCAGCTCCTGGAGACGGGCGTCCGTCGCCGCTTCCGGGTCGATGGCCCGAGCCAGTTCGAGGCAGCGCCGCAGGGGGCTGGAATGGAGGGATGCAGCCATCGGCAGCAGGGGCCGCAGGCGGGCCGCCGCGACGGCCGCGGGTTCGGCCAGGGCCAGGTCGGTGCTGCCGTAGCAGATGCCCTCGGCCACCAGGGGCCGGGGATGGCGGATCAGGAAAAGGTCCACAGCAGCCCCAGGTAGAAGGCCAGTTCGCTGCCCTGCTGGGTGGCGCCCAGGCAGTCGCCGGTATAGCCCCCCAGGCGCCGCCGCATCAGGCGGCCCAGCCACAGGGTGCAGGCGGCGGCCAGCAGCAGGGCCATGGCCAGGTTGGCCGGAGGCAGATAGAGCGCGAGCAGGGCGACGCCGGCCAGGGCGAAGCACAGGGCCAGGGCCAGTTCGCCGGCCCCCATGCGGGTGGCCAGGGGCTTGGCCTTGGCCAGCTGGTCCTCGCGTACGTAATCCAGGCTTTTCAGCAGCACCGTGGCGCAGCCCCGGGAGACGGCATGGCCGGCCACCAGGGCCGCCGGCAGGGCCGCGGCAGGCAGGGCGAAAAGGGCCAGGAACTTGCCCAGGAGCACCAGGACGATGGCGACGACGCCGTAGCTGCCGACCCGGGAGTCCTTCATGATGGTCAGCACCTGCTCCCGGGTCCAGCCGCCGCCGAAGCCGTCCACCATGTCCGACAGGCCGTCCTCGTGGAAGGCGCCGGTGACGTAGATGGTGGCAGCCATGGCCGCCAGCACGGCAAGGGCCTTGGGCCACACCAGGGCGGCCAGGGCAAAAGCCAGGGCGGCGATGGCACCCACCAGCAGGCCCACCGCCGGGAAATAGCGGGCCGCCCGGTTGAGGCCCTCGCTGGAGTGGCCGACCCAGGCCGGCGCCGGCAGGCGGGTGAAGAAACGCAGGGCGCCGAAGAAGTATTCCAGCTCCCGGCGCAGGCAGCCCATGGCCACGGCCTCAGGCTTCCTTGTCGCTGACGCCGGCCGACTCGAAGCTGGCCATTTCGTTGAGGAAGGCCACGGCGGCCCGCACCAGGGGCAGGGCCAGGGCGGCGCCGGTGCCTTCGCCCAGGCGCAGGCCCAGGTCCAGCAGGGCGGTGGCGCCGAAGTGCTCGAGCTGGGCGCGATGGCCGGGCTCGGCCGAGTTGTGGCAGAAGACGCAGTAGCCCAGCACCTCCGGCTGCAGGCGGGCCGCCACCAGCAGGGCCGAGGTGACGATGAAGCCGTCCACCAGGATCAGCATTTTGGCTTCGGCGGCGGCCAGGAAGGCCCCCACCATCTGGGCGATCTCGAAGCCGCCGAACTGGGCCAGCACCTCCAGGGCATCGTCGCCGCCGCCGGCCTGGCGGTAGCGGGTCATGGCCTGGGCCAGCAGGTTGCGCTTGCGGGAGAGGCCGGCGTCGTCCAGGCCGGTGCCGCGGCCGACGCATTCGGGCAGGCTGGCGCCGGTCAGGCAGTGGGTCATGAGGGAGGCGGCGGCGGTGTTGCCGATGCCCATCTCGCCGAAGCCGATGACGTTGCAGCCCCGGGCGGCGGCGGCCCGCACCGCGGCGGCGCCGGCGGCGATGGCCTCATCCCGCTGGGCGGCGCTCATGGCGGCCCCTTCCAGGTAGTTGGCGGTGCCGGGGCCGATCTTGGCCGACAGCAGCCCTTCCCGGGGAGCGAAATCGTGGGCCACGCCCGCATCCACCACGGTCAGGGCGACGCCGTTGAGGCGGGCGAAGACGTTGATGCCGGCGCCGCCGGCGAGGAAGTTCTCCACCATCTGCCAGGTCACGTCCTGGGGATAGGCGGAAACGCCGGCCTTGGCGGCGCCGTGGTCGCCGGCGAAGACGATCACTTCCGGCTGCCGCACCACCGGCGTCAGGCTCTGCTGGATCAGGCCGATCAGCAGGGCCAGGTTTTCCAGCTGGCCCAGGGCGCCCACGGGCTTGGTCTTGGTATCGATCTTGTGGCGCAGGGCCGGCAGGATGTCGACAGAGGGAGCGGCAATCTGGAAGTCGGGCAGGGACATGGGGCGGCACGCGAGGGGAAGTGAAGCCGGCCATTATACCCGCCGCCCCGAAGCCGCCCCGCCCCTGTGCTACCCTCTCGCCCATGGAAAAAGCCCTGCGCGAACTGATCATCGGCGGCGCCCGCTCCGGCAAGAGCGCCCTGGCCGAACAACGGGCCGCCGCCAGCGGCCTGGAAGTGGTCTACGTGGCCACGGCCCAGTCCCGGGATGGGGAAATGGCCCGCCGCATCGCCCACCACCGGGAGCGCCGTCCCGCCCACTGGGGCCTGCGCGAGGAGCCCCTGGAACTGGCCGCCCTGCTGGCCCGGGAAGCCTCGCCCCAGCGCTGCCTGCTGGTGGATTGCCTGACCCTGTGGCTGTCCAACCTGCTCTTTGCCGGCGAGGCGGCGCGCCAGGCCGAAGCCGGCGAGGCGGTGCACTGCCCCCTGCTGCAGGGCCAGACCCAGGCCCTGGTGGAGCTCCTGCCGACCCTGCCCGGCCACATCATCCTGGTCTCCAACGAGGTGGGCTGGGGCATCGTGCCCATGCACCCGGTCTCCCGCCTCTTCGGCGACGAGCAGGGGCGCCTCAACCAGCGGGTCGGCGCCGCCTGCGAACAGGTCACCCTGGTGGCCGCCGGCCTGCCCCTGAGCCTCAAGGCCCCGCCCGGCAGCGCCGCCTGATTAGGGAAAATCCCCGTTTCGCCGCCCCCCGGGGCCGGTGTATCTTGGCGCCCAACAATCCAACGTCCCGGGGAGATTCACCCATGTACAAGCGCATCCTGGTCGCCATCGACGACAGCTTCATGACCCAGCGGGTCCTGGCCGAGGCGGCCTCCCTGGCCAAGGCCCACGGTGCCGCCCTCTGCATCGCCCACGCCATCGACGAAACCATCCTGGCCCGCTCCAATGTGGAGAGCCTGGCCCCCACCCCCATCGGCGAAGTGGAATCCCAACTGCGCACCGCCGCCCGGGCCTTCCTGGAGAAGGCCGCCGCCACCGCCCGGGCCGCCGGCATCGAGCCCGAACTGAAGGTGGTGGATTCGGAGAAGAAGCACGTTTCCGACATCCTGGCGGACACCGCCGAAGCCTGGAAAGCCGACCTGCTGATCCTGGGCACCCACGGCCGCCGCGGCCTGGAACGCTATTTCGTCGGCAGCGTGGCCGAGCGCGTGGTGCGCCGCGCCTCCTGCTCCATCCTGCTGGTACGGGGCGAGTAAGCGCTCACCCAAGAGCTGCCGCAAAACAAAAAGGCCGGATGCCCGAAAGGGCGTCCGGCCTTTTTTCTTGGCTGGGGAATCTTGGCTGGGAAGAAGTCGGGCGGGGATCAGTCGTGGCTGACCAGGGCCGACAGTTCCCGGTTGAGCAGCTCCGGGTCGCCCAGGTTCAGTTCCACCAGGCGGCGCAGGTGGCTGATGCTGTCCAGGTCGATGGATTCGCAGCGGATGCCCACCGTGTTGTTGTCGCCCACGTGGGCCAGGTGGCCTTCCATGATCACCACCGCATCGCTGTGGTTGAGGGGAATCTCCAGCTTGCAGCCTTCGCCGGAACGGCCCTGCCAGCCCGAGGCCATGGCCACCAACGCCCCTTTGAGAGAGAGGTCGCGGATTTCGCCGATGTGGCGGCCGCCGCTGGCGGTGGTCAGGTAGGCGTTGCTGAGGAAATGGATGCGGCTGAAATGACGGCGTTCCTGGCTCATGGGAGTCTCCTCGCTGGGGCGCCGCCAGGGGTTGGCCGGGCGCCCTTATTTCCCTCGCATGTTACCCCAAAGCAGCTTGTGCAACTGCACCTGCAGGCGCACCGGCAGGCCGTCGGCGAGAATCCAGTCGGCCAGGGTACCCGGCTCCAGGCTGCCCTGCACCGGCGCCATGAGAATGGGGCAGCGGCCGATCAGGCCATGCTGGCGCAACTGGGCCACGGCCCAGTCGTAGTCGGCCCGGTCGGCCAGCACCAGCTTCAGCTCGTCGTGGGGCGTCAGGTGCTCCAGGTTGGACCACAGGTTGCGCTCCACCTCGCCGGAGCCCGGCGCCTTCAGGTCCACGATTTTCGACACCCGGGGATCGACGCCGGAGACATCCAGGGCGCCGCTGGTTTCCAGGGAAACGTCGCAGCCCGCATCGCACAGGGCGGTAAGCAGGGGCAGGCAGTTCTTCTGGGCCAGGGGTTCGCCGCCGCTGACGCAGACCCGCTTGGTGGGGTGACGCGCCACTTCGGCCAGGATCGCCGGCAGGCTCATCAGGGTGCCGCCGGAGAAGGAATAGGCGGTGTCGCACCAGACGCAGCGCAGGGGGCAGCCGGTGAGACGCACGAAGACCGTGGGCAGGCCGGTACGGGAGGTTTCCCCCTGCAGGGAGTAGAAAATTTCGCTGATCTTCAGCGTCGGAGCGGTCATGGGCGGCGGCGGGGAAAAAGGCAATCGGTTGGGCCGGCAAGGCAAAAGGGGCGCTGCAAAAGACAACGGGGAACGTCAGCCGTTCCCCGCATGATCTGCGCCGATCCTGCCGGCGCCTACTTCTTCTTCAGCCGCTGGCGGGCCGATTCGGCGGCCTGGCTGCTGGGGTACTTGGCCACCAGGGTTTCCAGGGTCTTGCGCGCGCCCTTGGCGTCGCCCAGTTCCTGCTGGCAGGTGGCGGCGTTGAGCAGGGCGTCGGAAGCCTTGGGGCTTTCCGGCCACTTGGCCACCAGGGCATTCTGCACCTCGATGGCCTTCTTGCAGTCGCGCTGGGCGAAATGGCTGTTGCCCAGCCAGTACTGGGCCGACGGCGCCAGGGTGCTGGCGGGATGATTCTTGACGAAGGCCTCCAGGGCGCCGGCGGCTTCCTTGTACTTGCCGGCCTTGAACTGGTTGAGGGCCGCTTCGTATTCCTTCGCTTCCTGGGCCGGGTCCGACTTGGCGGGCGCCGGAGCTGCCGCGGCGGCGGGAGCGCCCTCTTCCCCGGCCGGCGGATTGGCGGCGCCGGGAGCGGAGGGACCTTCCAGCTTGCGCAGGCGGGTATCCAGGTCGATGTAGAAATCCTTCTGGCGTTTTTGCGCTGCCTCCAGTTCGTAGGTCAGCACTTCCACCTGGCCGCGCAGCTTGGCCATTTCGGAGCGCATGGACTCGATCTGGTTGGACAGTTCGATCTGGGCCCGGGACGCCGTGTCCAGACGCTCGGTGGTCTGGGCCTTGAGATCGTTGATCTGGCGCCGGGCCTCTTCGTCGTCGAAGAGGCCGGCGTGTGCCGGCCCGGCCACCCAGAGGGCTGCCAGAAGCGCCGCCGAGGGAACGAGCCGGCGCATCATGCTTAGAACTCGCCGCTGTAGAGGATGTCGGCGCGACGGTTTTCGGCGTAAGCAGCCTCGTCGTTGCCTTCAGCCTTCGGCTTTTCTTCGCCCAGGCTCACGGATTCCAGCTGCTCTTCACGCACGCCCAGCAGGGACAGGGCCTTCTTCACGGCGTCGGAACGCTTCTGACCCAGGGCCAGGTTGTACTCGCGGGAGCCGCGTTCGTCGGTGTTGCCCTGGATCAGGATCTTGGTGCCCTTGTTGGCGGCCAGATACTTGGCGTGGGCGGCGACCAGTTCCTTGTACTCGGGCTTGATGTCGAACTTGTCGTAGTCGAAGTACACGCTGCGCTTGTAGAGAACGTTCTTCGGATCGTTGTAGGGCTTCATGCCCACATCGCCGCCGCCGACGCCGGTGGCAGTGGCGCTACGGTTTTCGACGCCGGCGCCGGACTGTTCCGGGGCGGCGGGCTGGCTGCCGCAGCCGGCCAGCACGAAGAGGGAAGCGATGAGAGCGGGAAGAGCCAGTTTGCGCATGTTTCGGTACTCCTAGGGGTAAATGGGTGCTGCGTCGCGTTACTTCAGGTAAGGGCCCCACGCCGGTTCGCGAACATCGCCGGCGGAGACGGAAAGGCGCTGCTTGACCCGACCATCGGACGAAACAGCGGAAAGGACGCCCCGCCCGCCCATTTCCGTGGCGAACAGGATCATGCGGCCATTGGAAGCGAAGCTGGGGGATTCATCCTTGTGGGAATCGGTGAGGATCTGCACCTGCTTGCTCGCCAGGTCCATGATGGCCAGCTGGAAGCGGCCACCGTTGCGGGAGATGAAGGCCATGCTGCGGCCATCCGGCGAGAGGCGGGGGGAAACGTTGTAGGAGCCGTCGAAGGTGACGCGCTGGGCCGCACCGCCGCCAACGGAAACCCGGTAGATCTGGGGCGCGCCGCCCCGGTCGGAGGTGAAGTAGATGCTTTCGCCATCGGGCGAGAACTGGGGTTCGGTGTCGATGGAGGAGGAACTCATCAGGCGCTGGGCACCGGAGCCGTCCGCATTGACCAGATAGATCTGGGAGCCGCCGTCCTTGGACAGGGTCACCGCCAGGCGGCGGCCGTCCGGGGCCCAGGCGGGCGCCGAGTTGGAGCCCTTGAAGTTGGCCACCACGGTGCGCCGGCCGGTGGCCAGGGTATGCACGTACACCACCGGCTTCTTGTTCTCGAAGGAGACGTAGGCCAGGCGGCCGCCATCGGGCGACCAGGCGGGGGAAATGATGGGTTCCTTGGAAACCAGGGCCGGCTGGGCATTCTGGCCGTCGGCATCGGCGATCTGCAGTTCGTAGCGGCCGGCCTGCTTGACCACGTAGGCGATGCGGGTGGAGAAGTAGCCCTTTTCGCCGATCAGTTTCTCGTAGATGTAGTCGGCGATGCGGTGGCCGGCGGCGCGCAGCATGTTGGGGGTGGTGACGAAGGCGACGCCGCCCAGGGAGGCCTGCTTGGAAACGTCGTAGAGGCGGAAACGGGCTTCGAACTTGCCGCCGGCATCGGCCACCAGGCTGCCGCCGACGAAGGCGTCGGCGCCCTTGTTCTTCCAGGCGCCGAAATCCACATTGTCGTTTTCGCTGATGGGGGTCGGGCCCGGCTCCACCAGACGGAACAGGCCGGAACGCTCCAGATCGGCGCGGATGACCGAGGTCAGGGCCCGGGAGTAGCCCGGTTCGCCGGCAAAGTCGGCGATGGCGATGGGCAGGCGGTGGGCGCCGGCACCGGTGATTTCAATGGCAAGCTGGGCGTGGGCGCCCCCCAGGGCGGCAAGCAGGGACAAGCCGAGCAGAACCCGGGCAAAATAGCGCGCAATCACGGTCATTGAAGAAACCTGGGCCGGAAAAAGGTCCGATTATACCCAAAGCCCCCGACGCTGCCGCGTAACGAAAGGTAACGTAAGGGGGAATGACAAAGAATCAGGGGGAGCAGCCGGAAGTCCCTTCCTGGGGACAGAAGGTCAGCTCCAGCTCCCGGTGGAAAGCCGACTTATCGTCGGGCAGGGGCAGGGGCGAAGACTTCATGATGGCCCGTTCGACGGCGCTGTCGTAGGCCGGCACTCCGCTGGAACGTGTCATGCGGGCGCTGATGATCTCGCCGCTGGGCAGCTGGGTCACCAGGAACTTGGCCGTGGGATTGCCGCTGACGCTGACGAAGCCCAGGTTGCCCCGCACCTTGGCGCGGATCTTGTCCACGTAGGAAGCCAGGCCCTTGCTGCGGGAAGAGGCGGCGGCAGCCTCCTTGCCGGCGGCCTGCTGCATGTTCATTTCCCGGCTCAACTGCTCCTTCAGGGCCTGCTCACGCTGGCGCTGCTTGAGGTCCCGCTGGTCCCGTTCCAGTTCCTTCTGCCAGTCGGGAGTCTCGGGCTTCTTCTCCTCCTTCTTGGGTTCGGGTTTCGGCTCTTCCTTTTTCGGCTCCGGCTTTTTCTTCTCTTCCTTGAGCACGATGTCGGGCTTGGGCGCCGGCTTCGGGTCCGGTTTCACCTCGGGCTTGGGTTCGGGCTTCGGCTCCGGTTTGGGCACGGGTTTCGGTTCCGGAGGCGGCGGGGGAGGCTTGTAGGCGCCCTGGGGCACATCGCTCCACAGCTCGACCTCCACCGCCTCGTGCTTGGTCTGCCAGCGGATGCCGAAGAAGAGGAAGATGGCCAGCAGCAGGTGCACCAGGATCGCCAGGATCAGGGCCTTGCGCTTGCCCGGCTCCGCCCGCCGTTCGAAGGGCATGTCCGTTCCGGCTTTCATCGGGGAACTCACTTGCGCACGGTCTCCAGGCCGACCCGCTTGATGTTCTGCAGCTTGATCTGGTCCAGGACCTCGAGCACGGCGTCGTAGCGGGCGGCCTTGTCGCCCACCACCAGCACCGGCAGTTCCGGGTTGGCTTCCAGCTCGGTGGCCAGCAGGTCATTGAGCTGGCGGCGGTCGATGGATTTTTCCTTGCCCCGGGCATCCTGCACGGCAATGCTGCCGTCGGCCTTGACCATGACCCGGTAGGGATTTTCCGGCACGGCGGAGGACTTGCCGGTGGAGGGCAGGTCCACCGAGCCGGTCTGCATCATGGGCGTGGCCACCATGAAGATGACCAGCAGCACCAGCATGACGTCGATGTAGGGAACGACGTTGATTTCGTTTTTAAGGCGACGCGGACGCATGGCTCCGGCCCCTTAACGCATCTGCCGCTGCAGGATGTTGGAGAACTCTTCCATGAAGCTCTCGAAGCGGGTGGAGAGGCGGTCGATGTCGTGAGCGAAGCGGTTGTAGGCCAGCACCGCGGGGATGGCGGCAAAGAGGCCGATGGCCGTGGCCACCAGGGCTTCGGCAATACCGGGAGCGACGGAAGCCAGGGTCGCCTGGCCCACGTTGGAGAGGCCGCGGAAGGCATGCATGATGCCCCACACGGTGCCGAAGAGGCCGATGTAGGGGGAAACGGAGCCGACGGAGGCGAGGAAGGCCAGGTGGGATTCCAGGTCGTCGATCTCCCGCTGGTAGGTGGCGCGCATGGCGCGGCGGGAGCCGTCCACCACGTCCTTGGCTTCCAGGTTCTTCTGGTTGCGAAGCTTGGTGAATTCCCGGAAGCCGGCCTCGAACACCCGCTCCATGGCGCCGGTGTCGTGGCGCTGCTCGACGGCGTTCTGGTAGAGGCGGTTGAGGTCGCCGCCGCTCCAGAAATCCCGCTCGAACTGCTCGGTCTGGTTGCGCGCATTCTTCACCGCATAGAGCTTGCGGAAGATGTAGTACCAGGACATGAAGGAGACGCCGGCCAGCAGGGCCATGACGACCTGGACGACGGCGCTGGCCTGGGTGATGAGGGAAAGGATGGAAAGGTCTTGGGTGACGTTCATTGCAGGGCTTCCAGTTTCTCGCGCAGGAATTCGGGAATGGGGGTGGTTTTCATGGCGTCCAGCTTGACGCAAACGATCTGGACGATACCGCTCACCAGGTCGTCGTCGCTGCCGTGGCGACGGGCGAACTGGCGGAAGGTGATCTGGGCGCGGCCGAGCTTTTCCACGGCCAGGCCGATGGTCAGCAGGTCGTCGAGCCGGGCCGGCCGCAGGTAGTCGCAACTGACGGAACGGACGACGAAGGCGACGCCCTGCTCCGCCAGCAGGTCCACCTGGTGATGGCCGATGCTGCGCAGCCATTCGGTGCGGCAGCGCTCGAAAAAGCGCAGGTAGTTGGCGTAGTAGACCACGCCGCCCGCATCCGTGTCCTCGTAATAGACGCGGACCGGAATGGTGAAGGCGTGGTCAGCAGGATGGCTCATGGGCGTAATTCTAGGCGGCTCGGGGCCTGGGGACGATGACAGTCTGTAACAGCCGTCCTCATTGCTCCTTGGGGGACCACAGGTCGGGCGTGGCGGCCGGGGTGCCGGGCGCCTCCAGCCCCAGGTGGCGGTAGATGGCCGGGGTGGCGATGCGGCCCCGGGGGGTGCGCTGCAGGTAGCCCTGCTGGATCAGGTAGGGTTCCAGCACGTCCTCGATGGTGTCCCGGGCCTCGCCGATGGCGGCGGCCAGGTTGTCCACGCCTACCGGACCGCCGGCGAACTTGTCGATCACGGCAGAGAGCAGCTTGCGGTCCATCAGGTCCAGGCCGCCGTGGTCCACGTCCAGCATGGAAAGGGCGGCGTCGGCCACCTCCCGGGTGATGATGCCGTCGGCCTTGACCTCGGCGTAGTCCCGCACCCGGCGCAGCAGGCGGTTGGCGATGCGAGGCGTGCCGCGGGAGCGGCGGGCGATTTCCAGGGCCCCTTCCGGCTCGATGGCCACGTTGAGCAGCTGGGCCGAGCGGGTGACGATGTGGGTCAGTTCCTGGGCGTTGTAGAACTCCAGCCGGGCGACGATGCCGAAGCGGTCCCGCAGGGGGTTGGTCAGCATGCCGGCCCGGGTGGTGGCGCCCACCAGGGTGAAGGGCGGCAGGTCCAGCTTCACCGAGCGGGCCGCCGGGCCCTCGCCGATCATGATGTCGATCTGGAAATCCTCCAGGGCCGGGTAGAGGATTTCCTCCACCACCGGACTGAGACGGTGGATTTCGTCGATGAACAGCACGTCGTGCGGTTCCAGGTTGGTCAGGATGGCGGCCAGGTCGCCGGCCCGCTCCAGCACCGGCCCCGAGGTCTGGCGCAGGTTCACCCCCATCTCGGCGGCCACGATGTGGGCCAGGGTGGTCTTGCCCAGGCCCGGCGGGCCGAACAGCAGGACATGGTCGAGAGCCTCGCTGCGCCGCTTGGCGGCGTGGATGAAGATGGAGAGCTGCTCCCGGATCTTGGCCTGACCGACGTAATCCGCCAGGCGCTTGGGCCGCAGGGCGCGCTCGATGGCTTCCTCCTGGGCCGACTTGCTCTCGGCGCCGATGAGACGGCCGGCGTCGGCGTCGAAGGAGGAATCAAAGGAATCGGTTTCGATCATGGAAAGCCTGGAGTGAGCCTGGAAAGTGCGGCGGGCGAGGCCCGGTAAGCCGCCATTTTACTCCCGCCGCCCCCTCAGGGCTTGGCCAGCAGTTTGAGGGCCTGGCGGATGCCATCGGAAACGCCGCTGCCGGCGGGCAACTGCTTGAGGGCAGCAGCGGCTTCCCGCTCGTTGTAACCCAGGGCCAGCAGCGCATTGAGGATGTCCGACTGGTCGTCGTGCACCACCAGGGCCGCAGCGGCCCCGCCGCCCACCACCGGGGCCAGCTTGTCCTTCAGTTCCAGCAGCAGGCGCTCGGCAGTCTTCTTGCCGATGCCCGGAACTTTGGTCAGGCGGCCGGCCTCCTGGCGGGAGATGGCCGCCGCCAGGTCGCTGACGGAAAGGCCGGAGAGAATGGCCAGGGCCATGCGGGGGCCGACGCCGGAAATCTTGATCAGCTGGCGGAAGGCGAAACGCTCCGCCTCGGTGAGAAAGCCGAAGAGAAAATGGCCATCCTCCCGCACCACGAAGTGGGTCAGCAGGGTCACCTTGTCGCCGTTGCCCGGCAGGTTGTAGAAGGTGCTCATGGGCACATCCACCTCGTAGCCGACGCCCTGCACGTCCAGGACCACCTGGGGGGGATTCTTTTCGGCCAGGAGGCCGGTGAGTCTTCCGATCATGTTCTCTTCCTTGGATTGGGAGCTTCCATCAGGCGGCCACCGCGCACCCGCAGGCCGGCGGTGGCGATGTGGCCCAGGCCCTGGCCACCGTGGGCGTGGGCGATGGCACAGGCCAGGGCATCGGCGGCGTCGGCGGACGGGTTGCCGGGCAGGCTGAGGAGGCGCTTGACCATGTGCTGCACCTGTTCCTTGGCCGCCTTGCCGTTGCCCACCACTGCCTGCTTCACCTGTAGGGCGGTGTACTCGCCCACCGGCAGGCCGGTGGACACCAGGGCGGTGATGGCGGCGCCGCGGGCCTGGCCCAACAGCAGGGTGGACTGGGGATTGACGTTCACAAAGACCTTTTCCACCGCCGCCTGGGCCGGGCCGTGGGCGGCGACGATTTCCCGGATGCCTTGGTAGATCACCTCCAGGCGCTCCGGCAGAGTGCGGGTGTCGTCGGTGCGGATGCAGCCGCTGCTGACGTAGGCCAGCTTGTTGCCCAGCTTGTCGATGAGGCCGAAGCCAGTGCAACGCAGCCCCGGGTCGATGCCGAGGATGCGCACCGGCACGGGTGCGGCGGCGGCATTCGGCTTGGCGGAGACGGGGGGGATGGCGGACATGGCAGCATTCTAAGGGGGCGGACGCCGCCTGTCGCGCCCGACGGGACCGCAGGCCCGAAATTTGACACGGGTTAAGGATTCGTCATGGACTCCCGCCCAAATTGGCAGGCATAAAAACCAATTCCCTGTGTCCACACCGTCGCAGGAGGGAGAACCATGTCACTGTTACGCAAAATCTTTGGCGATTCACCGCCGCCCCCCGCCCCCGAGGCCCCGCCCATGCCCGAGCCGGTTCCGGCCGCCCGCAGCGGCCCGGCGCCGGGAACCCAGATTCACTACCATCCGGCCCTGGTGCACCAACTCACCGACGAGCACCTGGTGCTGCTGCAGGCCTTCGGCGCCATCCAGAGCGCCGCCGCCCAGGGCAACCTGGCGGAGGCCGCCTCGCTGCTGGAAAAATTCCGGGTACGGCTGCAGGGCCACCTGCTGACCGAGAATGTGCGCCTCTACATCTACCTGGAGCACCAGCTGGCCGGCGACCCCTCCAGCTTCGCCCTGATCCACGAGTTCCGCCAGGAGATGGACGGCATCGGCAAGGCCCTGGCCACCTTCCTGCGCAAGTACCAGAACCTGGCCGTCGAGCCGGGGCTAGCCCCGGCCTTCGTCGATGAACTGGCCGGCGTCGGCAAGGTGCTGGTGGAGCGCATCCAGCGCGAGGAAGCGACCCTCTACCCCCTGTATACCGCCTAGGCCCGCCGCGCCAGGTACACGCCGGCCACGGCCAGCCCCATGCCCGCCAGGGCCGGGCCGGAAAGGGTTTCGCCAAAGGCGGCCCAGGCGATGAGGGCGGTGGTGGGCGGCGTCAGGTAGAACAGGCTGGCCACATTGACGGCGCTGCCGCTGCGGATCAGCACGTTGAGCAGGCTGATGGCGCCCACCGACAGCACCAGCACCAGCCACAGCAGAGCGAAAACGAAGGTACCGCTCCAGGCGATCTCCTGGCTCTCGCTGGCGCCGGCCACCAGCAGGGTCAGCACCGCCGTCGGCAGGAACTGGATGACGGCGCCGGAACGCAGGTCGAAGGCAGGGCAGAAGCGCTTCTGGTAGAGGGTGCCCAGGGTGATGCCGAGCAGGGCCACCAGGGCCGGGACGATGGCCGGCAGCAGCTCGGCCAGGGGCTGGCTGCCGAACTTGCCGGAAACCACCAGACCCACGCCGCTCAGGCCCAGCACCAGACCCAGCCACTGGCGCCGGCTGACCGCCTCCCCCAGCAGCCAGCCGGCCCCCAGGGCGGTCAGCAGGGGCTGCATGCCCACCACCAGGGCGGTGATGCCGGCCGGCAGACCGCGGTGGATGGCCATGAAGACGCCGCCGAGATAGACCGCATGCAGCAGCACCCCGGAGAAGCCGATGTGCAGCCATTCCTGGCGGGTAGCAGGCCAGGAGGCGCGAAATACAAGGGCCACCGGCAGCATCAGTCCGAGCACCAGGAGATAGCGGGCGCTGAGGAAGGTCAGGGGCTCCGCATAGGGCAGGCCGTACTTGGCGCCGATGAAGCCGGTGCTCCACAGCAGCACGAAGAGAAAGGGCAGGAACTTGCGCACGAGGCCTCGCGACAAAAGAAAAAGCGGCGCCAGGCGCCGCTTTCTCGGGGGAACAAAAGCAGACCGGGCTGATTATTCGTCCATCACGGCGGAGGTGTAAACCTCCTGCACGTCGTCCAGGGACTCCAGGGCGTCGATCAGCTTCTGCATGCGCTGGGCGTCTTCCCCGGTCAGTTCGGATTCGTTCAGGGCCTTCATGGTCACTTCCGCCATCTCGGGCTTGAAGCCGGCCTTTTCCAGCGCTTCCTGCACGTTCAGCAGGTCGTTGGGCGGGGTCAGCACTTCGATGGAGCCGTCATCGTTGGTGATGATGTCGTCGGCGCCGGCCTCGATGGCCGCATCCATGATGGCGGCCTCGTCGGCGCCGGGGGCGAACAGCATCTGGCCGCAGTGCTTGAACTGGAAGGAAACGCAGCCTTCGGTGCCCATGTTGCCGCCGTACTTGTTGAAGGCGTGGCGCACATCGGCCACGGTGCGCACCCGGTTGTCGGTGAGGCAGTCCACCATCACCGCGGCACCGCCGATGCCGTAGCCTTCGTAGCGGATTTCCTCATAGCTGACGCCTTCCAGCTGGCCGGTGCCGCGCTTGATGGCGTTGTCGATGTTGTCCTTGGGCATGGATTCGCCCTTGGCCTTTTCCATGGCCAGGCGCAGGCGCGGATTCATGGCCGGATCGCCCCCGCCCATCTTGGCGGCGACGGTGATTTCCTTGATCAGCTTGGTGAAGACCTTGCCCCGCTTGGCGTCCTGACGGCCCTTGCGGTGCTGGATATTGGCCCATTTGGAGTGTCCGGCCATGGCTAACCTCGTAGCGAAAAACTGTTGATAGAATCGGACAATTCTAGCATAGCCACCGGACCCCACTCATGGCCCAGCCCCTAGTCATCGCCCGCCACGCCGCCACCGACCTGGCTCTCCTGCCCGCCCTGGCCAACCGCCACGGCCTCATCACCGGCGCCACCGGCACCGGCAAGACCATCACCCTGCAGGTGCTGGCGGAGCGCTTCTCCAGCATCGGTGTGCCCGTCTTCCTGGCCGACGCCAAGGGCGACCTCTCGGGCCTGGCCGCCGCCGGCAAGACCTCGCCCAAGCTGGAGGAGCGGCTGCACCACCTGGGCGTCACCGACTGGACTCCGACATCCTTCCCCACCGTCTTCTGGGACGTCTTCGGCCAGCAGGGCCACCCGGTGCGGGCCACCATTTCCGACATGGGCCCCCTGCTGCTGGCCCGCCTGCTCAACCTCAACGACACCCAGAGCGGGGTGCTGCAGCTGGTGTTCAAGATCGCCGACGACCAGGGCCTGATGCTGCTGGACCTGAAGGACCTGCGGGCCATGGTGCAGCACGTGGGCGAGCACGCCAAGGAATTCACCAGCGAGTACGGCAACGTCTCCGCCGCCTCCATCGGCGCCATCCAGCGCGCCCTCCTGACCCTGGGCGAACAGGGCGGCGACAGCTTCTTCGGCGAGCCCATGCTGGACATCGCCGATCTCATGCAGACCGACAATGGCAAGGGCGTGGTGAACATCCTGGCGGCGGACAAGCTGATGGGCGCGCCCCGCCTCTATGCCACCTTCCTGCTATGGCTGCTGGCCGAACTGTTCGAGCACCTGCCGGAAGTGGGGGACCTGGAAAAGCCCAAGCTGGTGTTCTTCTTCGACGAAGCCCACCTGCTCTTCAACGAAGCCCCGCCGGCCCTGCTGGAAAAGGTGGAACAGGTGGTGCGCCTGATCCGCTCCAAGGGCGTCGGCGTGTACTTCGTCACCCAGAACCCCCTGGACATTCCCGACACCGTCCTCGGCCAGCTCGGCAACCGGGTGCAGCACGCCCTGCGCGCCTTCACCCCGCGGGACCAGAAGGCCGTCAAATCCGCCGCCCAGACCCTGCGCGCCAACCCGGCCTTCGACGCCGAGGCGGCCATCACCGAACTGGGCGTCGGCGAAGCCCTGGTCTCCTGCCTGGACGAAAAAGGCCGGCCCAACGTGGTGGAACGGGCCTTCATCCTGCCCCCCGCCTCCCGCATCGGCCCCTTGAGCGCCGAGGAGCGCCAGCAGGCCGTCCGCAATTCCGTGCTCTACGGCCACTATGAACAGGCGGTGGATCGGGAATCGGCCTACGAAATCCTCAAGGGCCGCACCGCACCGCCCGCCCAGGCCCAACCGGCGCCCACCTCCCCTGCCCCGCAAGCCAATGGCGGCGGCCTTTTCGGCGGCGTGCTGGGGGACGTGCTGGGCGGGGGTCAGAGCCCCCGCGGCCGCCAGAGCGACTCCGTCCTCACCACCGTCGCCAAGAGCGCCGCCCGCGCCATCGGCTCCCAGATCGGCCGGGAGATCATCCGCGGGGTGCTGGGGTCGATTCTGGGCGGTAGCGGCAGCCGGCGGCGCTAAAAGACAATTCGGACCTTCTCAGGCAGAACGTCTTCAAGCCCATTCCAGTCACTTTTAATGGGATCGTAAAACCGAGGATCTGCTATTCCCACTTCTTCCAGCGTGTAGTTCATACGGCCAAAGTTGCATGCTGCGCAAGCGATCACCATGTTTTCCAGATCATTCGTTCCCCCGCGGGCATGGGGAAGAATATGGTCATACTGAACCCACAGCGCTTGAAATGCCGCATGTTGGGTAATGTTGGTACGCCCCCAAGGCAAAGCCTCTGGATAGCACTTGTGCAGGTATGAACGCACCTCTTGTCTGATCAGGGGAAGGCCGCAAAAACGGCATTGAAATCCATCTCGCTTCAAGAGCTGCCACTTCCCTTGGCTGGATGGCATTCGCGACTCCACCCGCTCACTCATTAATTGATTTCCTGGCGCATCGGAAATAGTCCGGACCTTTACATACGGACTTGATTTTCCCCATATTGAATCCAGCCATTGACGGACAACAGCGGAATTCGACTCTCTCAATAACTGATCGGCCTCTTTCGTTAGCCCCTGCGAGTGAGCATTAGCCGCCTGCCTCAACATAGCGGAGCATTGATAGAGCTCTGGAATGGGCTCTCGGAAGCACCTGATCAAAGCAGTATTCCTCCGCGAACTCACCTACCCCTTCGCCGCATGCCTCACCGCAGCCACCGCCGCCAGGCGGCCTTCGCGGACGAAGGCGTCCACGTTGGCTTCCAGGTCGTCCGGTTCGTACAGGTAGTTCACCATCATGCCGTAGGACTGCTTGAACCCTTTTGCGGCGGTGTCGGCGAGGAAGTTGAGGCGCTCCACCCGGGCGCCGTTGCCCAGGTGGAAGCGGGCCACCGGGTCGAAGGGCTTGTCGCCGGACTTGCCGGTAAGCAAGTAGCGGGCGGCCAGACGCACCAGGCCCGGCTCAATGAGCCGCGCCAGACGGGCATCTGCAGCCCATTCGCCCTTGGGCAGCAGGGCCCGCAGGGCATCGGCGTCGGGTTCGATGCCGGCCTGCTTGGCGATCTTGGCCAGATCGGGCGCGAAGCAGGCGGCGAACGCTTCCGGGTTGCGGTCGGCCCACAGGCGCAGGGTGGGCAGGGGTGAAAGGGTGGCGAAGGTCTTGAGGCGGGGGAAGTCCCGCTTGAGGTCGTCGATCACCCGCTTCAGCAGGAAGTTGCCGAAGGAGACGCCGCGCAGGCCCACCTGGGTGTTGGAGATGGAATAGAAAATGGCGGTGTCGGCCCGGTGCGGGTCGGCGGTGGGGGCGTCCTCGTCCAGCAGGTGCTGCACCGAGTCGGAGAGCTTATTGACCAGGGCCACTTCGACGAAGATGAGGGGCTCCACCGGCATGCGCGGGTGGAAGAAGGCGTAGCAGCGCCGGTCCGAGTCGAGGCGGTTCTTCAGGTCCTTCCAGGAGCGGATCTCGTGCACCGCTTCGTACTGGATCAGCTTTTCCAGCAGGGCCGCCGGGGCCTGCCAGGTGAGGCGGGAAATTTCCAGGAAGCCGACGTCGAACCAGGAGGTGAGACGGTTCTCCAGCTCCCGGTCCAGGGCCTTCAGTTCCGGGTCCTTGTCGAGAAAGCGCAGCAGGTCGGCCCGCAGGTCCACCAGGAATTTCACGCCCTGGGGAATGGCATTGAACTGGGTCAGGATGCGGATGCGGGAAGAACGCATGGCGGCCCGCAAGGCGGCTTCCGCATCCCACTGGGCGGGGCTGCCGACGGCCTGCTGGTAGGCGCTGTGGGCGGTGGCGACGCGCTTGGGATCGGGGCCGAACTCCAGGGCGATGAGGCGCAGGAATTCGTGGCGGCCCCCATCGTCCAGACCGAGGTAGGTTTCCGCCAATTGGGCGGCCCGGGCCCGGGCAGAGACTTCGCCGCCCAGGCTGGCGGCGCATTCCTTCAGTTGTTCGCGGATGCGAGCCAGCTGTTTGGCTGGCAGGGCAGCGGTTTTGCTGGGGGCGGTGGCCATGGGGCTTCTCCTTGTTCTTCCGGCGGGGGTGTCCCCGATGGTAGAGAAGCCCCGCGGCAAGTCAAGGCTGGTGCCGGGCCCGCAGCAGGATGAAGACGCCGATGGCAACCATGGGCAGGGACAGCCACTGCCCCATGCTGATGGCGTAGCTGTGACCGAAGATGCCGGCATCGGGCTCGCGGAAGAATTCGGCGATGAAGCGGAAGGCGCCGTAGCCGATGAGGAAGACGCCGGAGACGGCGCCCGTGGGCCGAGGCCTGGCGGAGTAGAGCCACAGCAGGACGAACAGGCACAGCCCTTCCAGCCCGGCCTGGTAGAGCTGGGAGGGATGGCGCGGCTGGCTGTCCACCTGGGGGAAGATCATGGCCCAGGGCAGGCTGGCGTCGGCCACCCGGCCCCACAGTTCGCCGTTGATGAAATTGCCGATGCGCCCGGCAGCAAGACCCAGGGGCACCAGGGGGGCGATGAAGTCGGTGACGGTGAAGAAGGACTTGCCGTGCTTGCGCCCCCACCAGGCCATGGCCACCAGCACGCCGAGGAAGCCGCCGTGGAAGGACATGCCGCCCTTCCACACCGCCAGGATTTCCGCCGGATTGGCGAAGTAGTAGCCCGGCTCGTAGAACAGCACCTGGCCCAGGCGCCCGCCCAGGACCACGCCGAGGACGCCCCAGAAAAGCAGGTCGTCGAGCTGTTCCAGGCTCCAGCCACCGTCGGGCCGGCGCCGGATGCGCTGACGCCCGAGGAAATAGAAGGCGGCGAAGGCAACCAGGTACATGAGACCGTACCAGCGCACGGCCAGGGGGCCGAGGGATACGGCGATGGGATCGAACTGGGGATGGATGAGCATGGAAAGACCGGGAGGCGAGGCGTAAGGCCGCAAGCCTAGCAGTATCGGCTCAAACCTTGAAGCGTTCCGCCGTCTGCCGCATCTCCTGGGCCAGGGCCGCCAGATTGCCGGACAGCTGGGCGGTGTTCTCCGCGCCCCGGTTGTTTTCCTCGCTCATCTGGGCGATCCGCTCCACGTGGCCGGCGATCTGGTTGCTGGCCTCCCCCTGCTCCCGCAGGGCGCCGGAGATGGCATTCACCTCCTGCTCCACCTCCGCCGCCCCGGCGGTGATGCGGGTCACCGCGCCCCCGGCCGTGTCGGCCAGGGTCACACCCTGTTCCACCAGGCCCACGGCCTGCTCCATGCCGGAGGAGGCATGGTCCACGCCGGACTGGATGGCGGCGATCTTGGCGGCGATGTCCTGGGTCGCCAGGGCGGTGCGCTCGGCCAGCTTGCGCACTTCGTCGGCCACCACGGCGAAGCCCCGGCCCTGCTCCCCGGCCCGGGCGGCTTCGATGGCGGCGTTGAGGGCCAGCAGATTAGTCTGGTCCGCCACCTCCTTGATCACCTGGACGATGCCGGAAATTTCCTGGGAGGCCACGCCCAGTTCCCGGATGGCGGCGGCCGTCTCCTCGATGCGGCGGGCGATGCCGCCCATGGAGTCCACCGCATTGGCGATGACGCCGCCTCCTTCCCGGGAGGCCTGGCCGGAGGCCTGGGCCAGCTCGAAGGCCCGGCTGGCGTTGTCCGCCACCTGGTTGATGCTCACCGTCAGCTGTTCCACCGTGGCCGCCATGGAGGATGCGGCCTCGGACTGGGCGCCGGAGCCGGCGGAAACCTGGCGCGAGGCCTCGGCCAGGCTGTCGGCGGCAGACGCCACCTGGGCAATGCCGGCCAGCATGGATTGCAGGGCGGCGCGCACCGAAGCGGTTAGGTGGTTCACCGACTGGGCCGTTTCGCCGATTTCATCGTGGCCATGGGCATCGAGCTGGCGGGTAAAGTCGGCGCTCTGTTCGATGCCCAGCACTTCCTCGCGGATTTTCTGCAGGGGCCGGACGATGGAACCGTAGAGCCAGAAAGCCAGCACCGCACCGAGGGCCAGGGCCACCAGATTGATGCCGATGATCCACATCTGGCCGACCCGG
Source organism: Azospira sp. MPR-E4 (assembly GCF_058809645.1). Classification (NCBI taxonomy): domain Bacteria; kingdom Pseudomonadati; phylum Pseudomonadota; class Betaproteobacteria; order Rhodocyclales; family Rhodocyclaceae; genus Azospira; species Azospira sp. MPR-E4. Next base: position 45,601 of record NZ_JBXAST010000013.1, read on the forward strand.
GAAATGGTGCGGGCCTCCTGCTGGGCCTTTTCGGCGCCCTTCACGGTGTAGTCCACGATGGCGTCGATGGTGGGCCGCAGGGCGCGGATGGCCTTGCGCGAATCGCCCTCGAAATAGGCGATGCTCTCATCCCGCCGCCCTTCCCGGGCCAGGGCCACCATCCGCTCGTGGGTCGCCAGGTAGGCCTCCAGCTTTTCCCGGTAGGCGGCATAGAGGGCTTTTTCTTCGTCGCCATGGATCAGGGACTGGAATGCCTGGTCAAACTTGCGCAAGGCCTCGAGATTCTGGTTGCCGCGCTTTACCGCGTCGTCGATTTCCGCACTGTTGCGGGCGATCAGCAGCTGGGTCTCCCGGTTGCGGAAGTCCAGGGACTCGGCATTGATGCCGGAAGCGGCCCGGATGCTGGGCTGCCAGACATCGGATATCTCGGCCAGGGACTGCTCCAGCCGGTCAAAACGATTCAGGCCGACCACCCCGACCAGGGTGATCAGGACCTGCATGGCGACAAGGGAGAACACCAGTTTTCGGGAAATGCGCATGGCTTTTAACTCCGTCTTTTGCAGCAAAAACCGTGGAACGCCGCCGTTTTCGTCAAGCGGGCATCCGATCATAACATGCTAGTATTTAGGCCCTGATTTTCAGCCGCCCGGACCGGTTCCGGGCAGCCTACGTTGTCTGGAGACCCGACTATGCCCGCCTATCGTTCCCGCACCTCCACCCACGGCCGCAACATGGCCGGCGCCCGCGCCCTGTGGCGCGCCACCGGCATGAAGGACGGCGATTTCGGCAAGCCCATCATTGCCGTGGTGAACTCCTTCACCCAGTTCGTGCCCGGCCACGTGCACCTGAAGGACCTGGGCCAGCTGGTGGCCCGGGAGATCGAGGCGGCCGGCGGCATCGCCAAGGAATTCAACACCATCGCCATCGACGACGGCATCGCCATGGGCCACGACGGCATGCTCTACAGCCTGCCCTCCCGGGACCTGATCGCCGACTCCGTGGAATACATGGTGAACGCCCACTGTGCCGACGCCATGGTGTGCATCTCCAACTGCGACAAGATCACCCCGGGCATGCTGATGGCCGCCATGCGGGTCAACATCCCCACCATCTTCGTCTCCGGCGGCCCCATGGAAGCCGGCAAGGTGAAGTGGGAAGGCAAGACCATCGCCGTCGATCTAATCGACGCCATGATCAAGGCCGGCGACAGCAACTGTTCCGACGCGGAAGTCGAGGAGTTCGAGCGCTCCGCCTGCCCCACCTGCGGCTCCTGTTCCGGCATGTTCACCGCCAACTCCATGAACTGCCTGACCGAAGCCCTGGGTCTGTCCCTGCCCGGTAACGGCACCCTGGTGGCCACCCACGCCGACCGCAAGGGCCTCTTCCTCGAAGCCGGCCGCCGCATCGTGCGTCTGGCCCAGCGCTGGTACGAAGAGAACGACGCCTCCGTGCTGCCCCGCTCCATCGCCAACCAGAAGGCCTTCGAGAACGCCTTCGCCCTGGACGTGGCCATGGGCGGTTCCACCAACACCGTGCTGCACCTCCTGGCCACCGCCCAGGAAGCCGGCGTCACCTTCACCATGGCCGACATCGACGCCATCTCCCGCAAGGTGCCCTGCTTGTGCAAGGTGGCCCCGGCCACCCAGGACTACCACATCGAGGACGTGCATCGGGCCGGCGGCATCATGGCCATCCTGGGCGAACTGTCCCGCGGCGGCCTGATCCATCGCGACACTCCCACCGTGCACTGCCACACCCTGGGCGAAGCCATCGACACCTACGACGTGCAGCGCGCCGGCTCCCAGCGCACCCTGGAATTCTTCCGCGCCGCCCCCGGCGGCATCCCCACCCAGACCGCCTTCAGCCAGGACCGCCGCTACACCGAGCTGGACCAGGACCGCAGCAACGGCTGCATCCGCAACGTGGCCCACGCCTACAGCAAGGAAGGCGGCCTGGCCGTCCTGCACGGCAACATTGCCCTCGACGGCTGCATCGTGAAGACCGCCGGTGTCGATGAATCCATCTGGAAATTCACCGGCAAGGCCAAAGTCTATGAGAGCCAGGATTCCGCCGTCACCGCCATCCTGGGCGGCGAAGTGGTGGCCGGCGACGTGGTGGTGATCCGCTACGAAGGCCCCAAGGGCGGCCCCGGCATGCAGGAAATGCTCTACCCCACCAGCTATCTCAAGTCCCGCGGCCTGGGCAAGGAATGCGCCCTGCTCACCGACGGCCGCTTCTCCGGCGGCACCTCCGGCCTCTCCATCGGCCACGCTTCCCCGGAAGCGGCCGAGGGCGGCGCCATCGGCCTGGTGCGCACCGGCGACACCATCGAGATCGACATCCCCGGCCGCCGCATCCATCTGGCGGTCTCCGATGCCGAGCTGGAAAAGCGCCGCGCCGAGGAAAACGCCAAGGGTGACAAGGCCTGGAAGCCCACGGAAGAACGGGGCCGCGTCGTTTCCAAGGCCCTGCAGGCCTACGCCCTGATGGCCACCTCCGCCGACAAGGGCGCCGTGCGCGACCTGGGCCAGCTGACCAAGTCCAAGTAAGCCCGCCCACAGCGAGGCCACCGGAACCCGGCCCCAGGCACATGCCCGGGGCCGGGTTTTTCTTTGCCGGGCCCAGGCCGGCAAGACGCCCAACATGTTGATTCTTATAATGGATGGCTGAACTTTTCGCCCTGTTAGCACTCTACTGACGTGAGTGCTAAACTGTGCACAAGAAGTTCAAGGAGGACCCACCCTATGACCCAAGCTTTGACCCTGTCTCATGGCCTGCCCTCTGCGGTAGGCAACCTGGATGCCTACATCCAGGCGGCTCGGCGCTTCCCGATGCTGAGCGAGGCTGAGGAATTCGCCCTGGCCCGCCGTCTCCGCGAGGAAGACGACGTGGATGCTGCACGTCAATTGGTGCTCTCCCATCTGCGTCTGGTCATCGCCATCGCCCGGGGTTACCTGGGTTACGGCCTGCCCCATGCGGACCTGATCCAGGAAGGCAACATCGGCCTGATGAAGGCGGTGAAGCGCTTCGACCCCAGCCGCGGCGTGCGTCTGGTGTCTTTCGCCATGCACTGGATCAAGGCTGAAATCCACGAATACATCCTGAAGAACTGGCGCCTGGTCAAAGTGGCCACCACCAAGGCCCAGCGCAAGCTGTTCTTCAACCTGCGCAGCCTCAAGGCCAGCAGCGACACCCTGACCCCGGCCGAAGTGGACGAGATCGCCTACAAGCTGGGGGTCAAGGCCGAGGAAGTGGTGGAAATGGAAACCCGCATGGGTGGCCGCGACCTGGCCCTGGACGGCTCGCCGGATGACGAGGACGACAACCGGGTGGCGCCCATCGCCTACCTGGCCGACAGCGCCGCCGAGCCGACCCAGGTGCTGGAAGCCCGGGAATACGACCGGCTGCAGAGCGACGGCCTGCAACAGGCCCTGGCCGGCCTGGACGAGCGCAGCCGGCGCATTGTCGAAGCCCGCTGGCTGGACGAGGAAAACCCGGCCACCCTGCACGACCTGGCAGCCGAATTCGGCGTTTCCGCCGAGCGCATCCGCCAGATCGAGGTCAAGGCCCTGCAGAAGATGAAGGGCCTGCTGGCAGCCTGAACCGCCCGGCATCCCGCGGCAAACAGGCCGGCTCCCGTCAGGGGCCGGCCTTTTTCTTTGCCCGATCCTTGCCCGATCCTTGCCCGATCCTTGCCCGATCCTTGCCCGATCCTTTGCCCGATCCGGCGCCGGCTCAGTCCTCACGCAGCAACCGGCGCAGGTCCGCCACCACGGCGGGCACCTGGGCGTTATCCGGAATGAGGAGCCGCAGCCGTCCCCGGGGATCGTAGACGTAGGCGCCGGCCGTGTGATCCAGGGTGTAGCCCAGGCCGCCGCCCACCTCCTGGCGCACCGCGGTGATGCGGAACTCGGCCACGGTCCGGGCCAGGGTTTCCCGGTCACCCCACAGGCCGAGGAAGGACGGGTCGAACCAGGTGACGTACTCGCCCAGGCGGGCCGGGCTGTCCCGCTCCGGGTCCAGGGTGACGAACAGCACCTGCAGCCGCTGCCGCTCCTCCCCCAGGGCCTCCCGCACCGCGGCAAAGCGGGCCAGGGCGGTGGGGCAGATATCGGGGCAGGAGGTGTAGCCGAAGAAGAGGATCACCACCCGGCCGCGGAAGTCCGCCAGACGCCGGGGCTGGCCGCCCTGGTCCGCCAGGGGGCGCGGGAACTCGGCGGCGAAGGTGGCACCGCTGAGATCGGTATGGTGAAAGGGCTGGGGCGGCGAGCAGGCCGTCAGGCCCCAGCACAGCGCCACCCAGAGGAGGAGGTGCTTCACGGCAGCGCCAGCCGGACCTCGATGGCCCGGGCCAGGGCTTCCGGCTTGGTCATGGGCCCATAGCGCCCCACCGCCCGGCCCTGCCGGTCCACCAGGAACTTGGTGAAATTCCACTTGATCGCGGCCGTGCCGAGCCAGCCGGGCTGCGCCTGCTTGAGCCAGCGGAAGAGCGGATCGGCCTGGGGACCGTTGACCTCGAGACGGGCGAAGACGGGAAAGCTGACGTCGTAGTTGAGGGAGCAGAAGCTGGCGATCTCCTCGGCGCTGCCCGGCTCCTGGGCGCCGAACTGGTTGCAGGGAAAGGCCAGCACCGTCAGGCCCTGCTCCCGGTAGCGCCGGTAAAGGGACTCCAGACCCGCATATTGGGGCGTGAAGCCGCAACGGCTGGCCGTATTGACGATGAGCAGCACCTGCCCCCGGTAATCGGCCAGGGACTGCTGGCTGCCGTCGGCACGGCGGACGGAAAAATCGAAGACGCTCGTCATGGTGCAAACCCCGGTGGAGAAGCCGCCACTTTACCCCAGCCCGCCGCTCAGCCCAGGAAGCGGCTCATCCAGAGGGGCATGGTCAGCATGGAGGCCAGGGTGGAGGCGGAGATGAGCCAGGCCACGCTCTGCCCGTCGCCCCCCATGCGCATGGCCAGGATGTAGGCCGAGGAGGCCGTGGGCAGGGCGGCGAAGAGGATGGCCACGTGGTAGTAGAGGCCGGACAGCCCCAGCAGGGGACCGGCGAAGATGGCCACCAGGGGCAGCAGCAGGAGCTTCACCCCCAGGATGTAGAAGGAGGCGGAACGCACCTCGGCCTGGCCCCGCAGGCGCAGGGCCGCCCCCACGGCCAGCAGACCCAGGGCGATGGAGGCGTCTCCCAGGCGGGAGAGGAACATCTGCAGGGGCGCCGGCGGCACGAAGCCGGCCAGGTTGAGCAGGAAGCCGGAGGCGGTGGCCCAGATCAGGGGATTGCGGGCTACCTCCCGCAGGGCGCCGGCCTCGCCATGGCGGGCCAGCATCCACACCGCCGACAGGTTGGCCAGGGGCACGGCGGCACCGACGATAAGGCCCATGGTGGCGATGCCCGGGGTGCCGAAGAGCAGGCCCGCCGCCGCCAGGGCGATGTAGGAATTGAAGCGGAAGCCGCACTGGAACAGGGAGGCCAGCACCAGGGGCTTGAGGCGGAAACACTTGAGGCCGGCCCAGCTCAGCACCATGCCCGCGCCCATGGAGAGCAGGGCGGTGGCCAGCAGGGGTGCCGCCGCCGCCAGATCCAGGCGGGTCTTCAGCACCGCATTGACCAGCAGGGCGGGGAAGAGGATGAAATAGACCAGCTTCTCGATGCCGGCCCAGAAATGATCCCCCAGATGCATGTAGCGGCGCAGCAGCAATCCCAGGAGGATCAGGCAGAAATCGGGCAGGAGCAGGAGGGCGGTGGTCATGGCGACATTCTACCGAGGCCGGCGAAAGCACCCCTTGGCCTTTGCCGCATAGTGAATTCGGTCACGCCGAAGGCTGGTGCCGCCGTGGGAGAATGGCGCCAAACAACATTCAGGGAATCGATCATGCGCGACAACGCCATTGTCCAGTTTGGCCCCCAGTACCACGTGGGCATCCCCCAGGTGGACCAGGAGCACCAGCAGCTGTTCGCCATCGTCGCCCGCATCCAGCAGGCCCTGGAGCAGGACGGCGACACGGCCCAGAACGAGGCCCGCCGGGCGGTGGCCGAGCTGCTGGAATACACCCGCACCCACTTCGCCAGCGAGGAGGCCCTGATGGAGGCGGCCGCCTACCCTGCCCTGCCGGCCCACCGGGAACTGCACCGGGAACTGCTGCTGCAGGTGGGGGAAATGGAACTGCGGGTGGAAGTGGGCGAGCCTTCGGCCAGCCTGGATCTTTCCCGCTTCCTGGCCAAGTGGCTGATCAACCATATCCAGGTGGCCGACCAGCGCTTTGGCGCCTTTGTCGCAGAACGCAGCTAGGCCCCAGCCTGGCCGCCGTGGCGGCCACCCAGGAAAAAAGGCGCCCGCGGGCGCCTTTTTTGTCGCAGTAGTTCCGGCTTAGAGGCGGTACTGGGCCACCACCTGCTGCATCTCCTGGGCCAGGTGGGCCAGCTCCCCGGCGGTGTCGGAGGTGGATTGGGCCGCGGCGCTGTTCTCCTCGGACATCTGGGCGATCTTCTCCACCTGCTGGGCGATGGCGGTGCTGGCCATGCTCTGCTCCCGAATGGCATCGGAAATGTCGCCCACCATGTCCACCGTCTTGCGCGAACCCTCGCCGATTTCCTGGATCGCCTCGTTGGCCTGCTCGGCCCGGGAGACGCCCTCGTCCACCTTTTCCACCACGGCGTGGATGCCATGGACGGCAGCCTGGGCGCCCGCCTGCATCTCCAGGATGGTGCTGGCGATTTCCTGGGTGGACTGGGTGGTACGCTCGGCCAGCTTGCGCACTTCGTCGGCCACCACGGCGAAGCCGCGCCCCTGCTCGCCGGCACGGGCGGCCTCGATGGCGGCGTTGAGGGCCAGCAGGTTGGTCTGGTCGGCCACTTCCTTGATCACTGCCACCACGTTGTTGATGCGCTCGCTCTGCTGTTCCAGGCGGGCGATCTGCTCGGAGGCGTTGCGCACGGTTTCGGCAATGCCGTTGATGCCCTGCACCGTGTCGCCGATGATGCCCTCGCCCTTGTGCGCCAGTGCGCCGGAAGCGGAGGAAAGCTGGTTGGCCTCGCCGGCCCGGTCGGCCACATGGGTGATGCTGACGGTCATCTCCTCCACCGTGGCGGCCATGCTGGAAGCGGCTTCGCTCTGGTGGCCGGAGGCGATGGACATCTGGTGGGAAGCGGTGGCCACCCGGTTGGCGGCATTGTTCACCGCATCGGTATGGTTGCTGATTTCCCGGAAGCTGGCCTGCAGGCGGTCCAGCAGGCGGTTGAAGGCGGAAGAGGCCTGGGCCACTTCATCGGTGCCGCGGACCTCCAGGCGGCCGGTGAAATCCAGCTCCTTCTCGATGCGGGAGAACATGGAGACCATGTTGCCGAGGGAGCTGTCCACATGGCGGTAGACCATGAAACCGAGCCCGGCGACGCCGGCGGTACACAGCAGGATCACCACGATGGAGACCACCTTGCCGCTGCTGTAGGCCTCGCCGGCCTTGCGCACTTCCTCTTCGGCCAGATGCTCGTTGTACTTGCTGTGGGCTTCGACGTTCTCTGCCAGGCGCTTGGACACCTCGCCGGCCTGGCCCATACCGTTCTTGGCCTTTTCCCCATGTCCGGCCTTGGTATCGGCGATGGCCGGGTCGATCAGGGCGTAGTACTCCTTCACCAGGGCCTTGCTGGTTTCCAGGTACTGGCGATCCTTGTCGTCGCTGATCAGCTTCTCGTAATCCTGCAGGGACTGGAGCAGATCCTTCTTGGCGCCTTCGATGCGCTGTTCCACCGCCGGCCGCTGCTCTTCCGTGCTGAGAAGAAACACCAGCATCTGGGTGCGCAGGCGCAGGAAATTGGATTCCATGCTGGCCACCTTGCGGATGCTGGGGATGGAGTTCTCGTGGGCATACTCCAGGTTGGCATTGATGGCCCCCATCTCTTTCAGGCCGAAACCGCCGACCACGATAAGGCCGGCCACCGCCAGCAGGATGAGGAGGGCGAGGCGTTTGGCGATCGTCATTTTTATCCCTTTTCCAATCAAACCATGCAATATGGCTATAACTTATCGCATATTACCTGCGATGAGGATAGGGATTATGTCCGCTTTTTGCCTGACCGCACCCTGACATTTCCTGTCATGCCGCCATCTCCTCAAACCACCCCCAGGTTCTGCAGGCGCTGCCATTCTTCCGCCGTCACCCCGAACTCGGCCAGGATGGCCTGGCCATGCTCCCCGGGCGCCGGTGCCGGCCGCACCGGCTCGGCCGGCATGTCGGAGAGGCGCACCGGCGGCCCGTACTGGGTGATGCCGTCAGCCTGGAAGCCCATGCCCCGGGCCTGGAAGTGGGGATGGGCCAGGGCCTCGGCCACGGTCAGCACCGGCGTGACACAGCAATCGACCCGGGCGAACTTTTCCACCCAGTAGGACTGGGGCTGGCTGGCGAAAAGGGTCTCCAACTCCGCCCGCATGGCCCTGGCCTCGGCTCCGGTGGCGCCATGGCGGGCCTTCCACCGGGGCTGGCCGAGGGTGTCGCAGAAGAGGTCCCAGAACTTGCGCTCCAGGGGTGCCACCGCCATGTAACGGCCGTCGGCCGTGGCGTAGACGCCGTAGCCCGCATCGCCGCCGCTGAGCATGTCCCGGCCCCGCTCCGGCACGCTCCCGCTGCCCAGCAGGGAAAACAGGGGAAAGAGGTTGTGGGCCAGGGCCGCATCGCTCATGGAGACGTCCACGAAACGCCCCTGGCCGCTACGCCGGGCATCGAAGAGGGCCGCCAGGATACCCATCACAGCACTCATGGCGCCGCCCAGCAGATCGCCGATCTGCAGGTTGGGAATGGCCGGCTGACCACCATCCACGCCGATCTGGTCGAGGATGCCGGCGTAGCCGATATAGTTGAGATCATGGCCCGCCGCCAGGGCCAGGGGACCGCTCTGGCCGTAGCCGGTGATGGCGCAGAACACCAGGCGGGGATTGAGGCTGCGCAGAGCCTCGTAGCCCACGCCCAGCTTATCCATGACGCCGGGGCGGAAGCTCTCGATGACCACATCGGCCTCCGCCGCCAGGCGCCGGAACAGGGCCGCCCCTTCGGAATTTTTCAGGTCCAGGCGCAGGCCCCGCTTGTTGCGGTTCACCGCCCGGTAGAAGACGCTGACCCCCTCCGGGCCATCGCCCATGGTGCGGGCGTAATCGCCGGCGCCGTGGTCTTCGATCTTGATCACGTCGGCCCCCAGGTCGGCCAGATGCAGGGTGGCCACCGGGCCGGGCAGGAGGCGGGTCAGGTCGAGGATGCGGACACCTTGCAGGGGCTTGCTGGCCATGTTTGCTCGCTGGGATTGAAGACAATAAAACGGGGTGGCGCCGATCGGACGCCACCCCGTCGTTTTCCCGTGGGGTCGGGGTGGGTTTGTATTTATTCGTAGGTGCGGATGTCCTCGATGACCTTGCCGTCGTTGGGCAGGTCGCCGGGGCTGACGAATCTGACTTCGCCGCGCAGCTTGGTGACGTCCCGGATGCTGGCGACCACCGCGTCGCCGAGCACGTCGTCGCCGCGCCCGCTCTCGCAGTGCAGGACCATGCGGTCCTGGCCGAGGGCATTGTCCACCACCAGGCGGGCCTTGCCGATTTCCGGATGGCGCTTGACCACCGCCGCCACCTGGTGCGGATGGACGAACATGCCCTTGACCTTGGTGGTCTGGTCGGCCCGCCCCAGCCAGCCCTTGATGCGCACATTGGTGCGGCCGCAGGGGGAGATGCCGGGCAGCACGGCGGAAAGATCGCCGGTGGCAAAGCGAAGCAGGGGATAGTCCAGATTGAAGGTGGTGATGAGCACCTCCCCCACCTCGCCGTCGGCCACCGGGTCGCCGGTGCCGGGACGGACGATTTCCATCAGCACGTCCTCGTCCAGGGTCAGCCCCTGCTGGGCCTCGGATTCATAGGCGATCATGCCCAGGTCCGCCGTGGCATAGCACTGGCGCACCGTGATGCCGCGGGCGTTGAGAGCCTGGCGCAGGGAAGGCGGCAGGGCCTCGCCGGAGACCAGGGCCTTGGTCAGGGAAGTGGCATCGGCCTTCAGCTCGTCCGCCTTCTCCAGGATGATCTTGAGGAAGGACGGCGTGCCGACGTAGGCCGCCGGCTTCAGGTCGTTGATGGCCTGCACCTGCATCTCGGTCTGGCCGATGCCGGCGGGAAACACCGGGCAGCCCAGCTTGTGGGCAGCCCCTTCCAGCATGAAGCCGGCCGGGGTGAAGTGGTAGGAGAAGGTGTTGTGGATCAGCTCTCCGGCGCGGAAGCCGGCGCCGTGCAGGGCCCGGGCGAAACGCCACCAGTCCTGGCCCCGCCCTTCCGGATCGTAGATGGGCCCGGGGGAGGCATAGACCCGGGAGAGCCCGGAGAGAGGCGTCGCATTGATGCCGCCGAAGGGCGCCTGCTCCCGCTGCAGATGCACCAGGTCGCTCTTGCGCGTCACCGGCAGGCGGGCCAGGGCGGCACGGTTGTGGATGTCGTTGGGGTTGACCTCCGCCAGCAGCCGCGCGAAGTACGGCGAATGCAGCTTGGCGTGGGCCACCTGCCGCGGCAGCCGCTCCATCAGTGACCGCTCCCGTTCCTCAGGATCGCGGGTTTCCAGGGAGTCGTAGTATTTCATCTGGCGTTCCTTAATCGACGCTCATCAATTCTGTTTTTGTTCCGACGCGAGACAGGTCCTGAGACGGCCAAGTAGCGCTGCAAGACTAGGCGCGCATCCGCGCCGTGTGCACCGGGCACACAAGCGGATAAGCAACGACGTATTGCAGCGCGCACGGCCTTCTCACGAGAGCCAGCGTTTGCGGCGGCGGTAGTGCTTGACGTCCTTGAAGCTCTTCCGCCCCGCCGACGACAGCCCCAGGTAGAACTCCTTCACGTCCTCGTTGGAGGCCAGTTCCTTGGCATCCCCTTCCATCACCACCCGGCCGTTTTCCAGGATGTAGCCCAGGTCGGCGTAGCGCAGGGCCACCATGGTGTTCTGCTCGGCCAGGAGGAAACTGACGTTCTCCCGGGAGTTGAGGTCCTTCACGATCTCGAAGATTTCCTCGACGATCTGGGGGGCCAGGCCCATGGAGGGCTCGTCCAGCAGGATCATTTCCGGCTTGGCCATGAGGGCGCGGCCGATGGCGCACATCTGCTGTTCGCCGCCGGAGGTGTAGCCGGCCTGAGAAGTGCGCCGGGTCTTCAGGCGCGGGAAGTAGTGGTACACCATCTCCAGGTTCTGCTTCAGCTCGGCCCGGGAGTTGCCCCGGGTGTAGGCGCCGGTGAGCAGGTTTTCCTCGATGGAGAGGTGGGCGAAGCAGTGGCGTCCTTCCATGACCTGGATGACGCCCCGCTTGACGAGTTCGTTGGGGGTCAGCTGATCCACCCGGGTGCCCTTGAACTCCACGCTGCCCTTGGTGACGTCGCCCCGTTCGGCGTGCAGCAGGTTGGAGATGGCTTTCAGGGTGGTGCTCTTGCCGGCGCCGTTGGCGCCCAGCAGGGCCACGATCTTGCCCTTGGGCACCGTCAGGGAGACGCCCTTCAGCACCAGGATCACGTGGTCGTAGATGACCTCGATGTTGTTGATGCTGAGGTAGTTCTCCGGGGCGGCCGGGGTGGCTTGAGTGGTCGTGTTCATAGGCTTAGTTTCCCTTCTCTTGGGGCGGGGGGGGGGGGGGGCGGGGGGGGGGGGGGGGGCGGCGGAGGCAGGCATGGCGGACATGAGCAAGGGCAATGGCGCCATGGTAGGCCATTGGCGTCCCGGCTTACAGTCCGGGCCTTGCCGGGCGCGGTCCGCCGGGCGGGGAAGGCGGGTAATCGTCATGCCGATTTGTTAGCATAGCCGTCGGATGCGGTGCGGCCCGGCACTGCGTCTTTTCGTTTCGAGCACCGCTTCGACCACCGTTTCGACCACCGTTTCGACCACGCTTTCCTGGAAATCCTGTCCATGCAGCCCTTCCGTTCTGACCGCATCCTCGGTTTTGCCGCCCTGGGTTTCCTCATCGTCGGTTGCTTCCTGGTGCTGCGCCCCTTCCTTTCCGCCGTGCTCTGGGCGGCGATCCTGGCCACCACGGTGTGGCCGGTGTTCCACTGGGTGGACCAGCGTCTGCCGGGCTGGCGCAACACCTCGGCCCTGCTCACCACCCTGGCCACCGCCCTGGTGCTGGTGGCCCCCTTCATCGTGGTGGCGGTGGGCCTGGGTAGCAACGTGGCGGAACTGGCCGCCGCCACCCGCACCCTGCTGGAGGGCGGCCTGCCCGATGCGCCCCAGTGGCTGCAGGACATCCCCTTCGTCGGCGAACGCCTGCATGCCTACTGGCAGGGCTTCGCCCACAACGGCCAGCGCCTGGTGGCGGAACTGGGCCAGCTGGTGGAACCGGCCAAGGGCCTAGTGCTGAACGGCAGCCGGGCCATCGGCATGGGGGTCTTCCACCTCATGCTGTCGGTGCTGATCGTCTTCTTCCTCTTCCGCGACGGCGAGGCCGTCACCGCCCACCTCACCGCCGTGCTGGAGCGCCTGGCCGGGGCCCGGGGGCGGCGCCTGCTGCACCTGGCCCACGGCACCGTGGGCGGCGTGGTGTACGGCATCATCGGCACCGCCCTGGCCCAGGGGGTCCTGGCCGGCATCGGCTTCGCCGTGGCTGGGGTGCCCGGCGCCCTGCTGCTGGGCCTGGCCACCTTCTTCCTTTCCGCCGTGCCCGTGGGTCCGCCCCTGATCTGGGGGCCGGCCGCCTTCTGGCTGTTCCAGCAGGGGGAGCTGGGCTGGGCCATTTTCGTCGCCGCCTGGGGCTTCTTCGTCGTCAGCACCGTGGACAACGTGCTCAAGCCCCTCATCATCAGCCGCGGTGCCAGCCTGCCCTTCATCCTGGTGCTGCTGGGGGTTCTCGGAGGCGTTCTCGCCTTCGGCTTCATCGGCGTCTTCCTCGGTCCCACCCTGCTGGCGGTGGGCTACCGGCTGATGACCGAATGGACCGCCGGCCTGGCGGAAGGCATGCCCCGGGAATGAAAAACGGCGGCCTGAAGGCCGCCGTTTCCGGGTGAGCTGCCGCCGAGGCCTCAGACCTTGCGGTACAGCTCGGCGCCGCTCTTCACGAATTCCACCGCCTTGGTCTCCATGCCCTTCTCCAGGGCCTCGGCTTCACCGATGCCCTGCTGGGCGGCGAAGTCGCGCACGTCCTGGGTGATCTTCATGGAGCAGAAGTGGGGGCCGCACATGGAGCAGAAGTGGGCCACCTTGGCTGATTCCTTGGGCAGGGTCTCGTCGTGGAAGGACTTGGCCTTGTCCGGGTCCAGGCCCAGGTTGAACTGGTCGTCCCAGCGGAACTCGTAGCGGGCCTTGGACAGGGCGTTGTCGCGGATCTGGGCGCCCGGGTGGCCCTTGGCCAGGTCGGCGGCGTGGGCGGCCAGCTTGTAGGTGATGATGCCTTCCTTGACGTCGTTCTTGTCCGGCAGGCCCAGGTGTTCCTTGGGCGTGACGTAGCAGAGCATGGCCGTGCCGTACCAGCCGATCATGGCGGCGCCGATGCCGCTGGTGATGTGGTCGTAGCCGGGGGCGATGTCGGTGGTCAGGGGGCCCAGGGTGTAGAAGGGGGCTTCCTTGCAGTGCTTCAGCTGCAGGTCCATGTTCTCCTTGATCATGTGCATGGGCACATGGCCGGGACCTTCGATGATGGTCTGCACGTCGTGCTTCCAGGCGATGTCGGTGAGTTCGCCCAGGGTTTCCAGCTCGCCCAGCTGGGCCTCGTCGTTGGCATCGTAGATGGAGCCGGGACGCAGGCCGTCACCGAGACTGAAGGCCACGTCGTAGGCCTTCATGATTTCGCAGATGTCCTCGAAATGGGTGTAGAGGAAGCTTTCCTTGTGATGGGCCAGGCACCACTTGGCCATGATGGAGCCGCCGCGGGAGACGATGCCGGTCATGCGGTTGGCGGTCATGGGGATGTAGCGCAGCAGCACGCCGGCGTGGATGGTGAAGTAGTCCACGCCCTGCTCGGCCTGCTCGATCAGGGTGTCGCGGAAGATTTCCCAGGTCAGCTCCTCGGCCTTGCCATTCACCTTCTCCAGGGCCTGGTAGATGGGCACGGTGCCGATGGGCACGGGGCTGTTGCGGATGATCCATTCCCGGGTTTCGTGGATGTTCTTGCCGGTGGACAGATCCATCACCGTGTCGCCGCCCCAGCGGGTGGACCAGGTCATCTTGTCCACTTCCTCGCTGATGGAAGAACCCAGGGCGGAGTTGCCGATATTGGCGTTGATCTTCACCAGGAAGTTGCGGCCGATGATCATGGGCTCGCTTTCCGGGTGGTTGATGTTGTTGGGGATGATGGCGCGGCCCCGGGCCACTTCGGAACGCACGAATTCCGGGGTGATCTCCTGGGGAATGGCGGCGCCGAAATCCTGCCCCTTGTGCTGGCGGCCCAGCAGCTTGACCATTTTTTCGCCCATGGGGCCGGTGTTGCGCAGGTTTTCCAGGTACTGCTGGCGATTCAGGTTTTCCCGGATGGCCACGTATTCCATTTCCGGGGTGATGATGCCTTTGCGGGCGTAGTGCATCTGGCTGACGTTGGCGCCGGCCTTGGCGCGGCGGGGCTTGCGGTGCAGACCGGGGAAGCGCAGTTCGTCCAGGGCCGGGTCGGCGGCCCGCTGGCGGCCGTATTCGCTGGTTAGGTCGGGCAGCACCTCGGTGTCGCCCCGCTCCTCGATCCACTGCTGGCGCAGGGCCGGCAGGCCGGAACGGATGTCGATTTTGGCGTTGGGGTCGGTGTAGGGGCCGGAACAGTCGTAGACGTAGATGGGCGGGTTCTTCTCGCCGCCGAAACCGGTGGGGGTGTCGGCCTGGGAAATTTCCCGCATGGGCACCCGGATGTCGGGGCGGGAGCCCTCGACGTAGATCTTGCGGGAATTGGGCAGGGGCTGGACCGCCGCTTCGTCCACTTGGGCGGCGGTGGCAATGAATTTGTCGTTGGCGTTCATGGTGTCTCCTTGCTGGGGAGGGGGTGCGGTAGCGCGGCCGGGAGGCCGGCGGGACGGACCCGGTCAGGCAAAGGTGCAAGGAGGGGCGGGGGAGGGCGCAAGAGGCGGCCCGGCGACGCTTTCCCTACGACGGCATTACCCGTACAGGTCATAAGGGTATTTCTCAGCCGGAAGCCAGTATTTCCAAGGCTTTCAGGCACCCCCAAGGTACGGGCGCAAGTTACTGGAAAGCCTGGGAAAATGCAAGAAAAGCCGAGCCGGGCCTAAAGTTTTTCTTTTGCCATCCGTCAGAGTAACGTTAGCCCAAAATAACGAGCAGAGAGACGCGCCATGCCCGCCCTCGAGACAAATCCCATTTCCGCCCCCGCCTCCCTGACCCGGGGAGCGCTGACTTCGGCCCTGCTGCTGACGGCCGGCCTGCTGCAGGCCGCCCCGAGCGCGGCGCCGACCAAGGTGGGCGACGACGGCCGCACCTGGCAGGCCATCTCCACCGAGCCCGGCAAGCGCATCGAGGTGGACCGGGCCAGCATCAAGCGGGACGAGTCGGGCAAGGTTTCGGCCTGGGGCCGCATCGTCCTGGAGAAGGACCTGCCCGACGCCCAGAGCGCCAGCAATTACCGCAGCATCGAGGCCCTGGGCCGTTACGACTGCAGCAACCGCACCTACGCCACCCTGAAGCGGGTCTACGTGAAGGCCAGCGGCGAACTGCTGCGGGAAGAGGAAATCAAGGTGGCCACCGACATGCCGGTGCGCGCCAACACCCTGGACGACAAGCTGCTGCGGGACATCTGCCGGCCCACCACGGCGGCGGACATGCGCAAGCTGACCCAGGCCACCGTGGCCAAGGCCAATGTGGCGGCCGAGGAGCTGAAGAAGGCCAACGAGGAGATGGTGAAGAAGGCGGTGCAACGGGAATCCACCCAGGCGCCGACCCCGGTGAAGAGCCTGGAGCACATGGAAATCCAGAAGCCCCAGGCAGCACCGACCTACGCCCCGCGTCCGGCGCCCTACACGGCGGCGGCACCCCGGGCAGCCAAGCCCCGCCCCGCTGCCAAGCCGGAGGGGCTGGAGGGGGCCGAGCAGCACCACGCCATCCACTGGTCCTATGAAGGGGAAGGCGGGCCGGACTTCTGGGGCCGCCTCAAGCCCGATTTCGCCACCTGCGACAAGGGCCGGCGCCAGTCGCCCATCGACATCTGGGACGGCATCCGCGTCGATCTGCCGCCCATCGAGTTTTCCTACCGGCCCACCCGCTTCCGCCTGGTGGACAACGGCCACACCCTGCAAGCCTCCTTCGGCCACGGCAGCCTGACCCATCTGGGCAAGACCTACGACCTGGTCCAGGTGCACTTCCACCGGCCCTCGGAAGAGCGGGTGAACGGCAAGGCCTTCGACATGGTGGCCCACATGGTGCACCGCTCCGACGACAACCAGCTGGCGGTGGTGGCGGTGCTGCTGGAGAAGGGCGCCCAGGAACACCCGGTGATCCAGACCCTGTGGAACTACATTCCCCTGGAGAAGAACCAGGAAGTGCTGCCGCCCGACGCGGCGGTGGATCTCAACCAGCTGCTGCCGGAAAAGCGCGGCTACTACACCTACATGGGTTCCCTCACCACGCCGCCCTGCAGCGAAGGCGTGCTGTGGCTGGTGATGCAGCAGCCGGTGCAGGTTTCGGCCCAGCAGATCGCCATCTTCTCCCGCCTCTACCGCAACAACGCCCGCCCGGTGCAGCCCTCCAACGGCCGCCTGATCAAGGAATCGCGCTAGGCGCCGGTTTCTTCATGGATGTTTGACCGCCGGGCGCCTGAGGGCGCCCGGCGTCGTTTCAGCCCCGGCCCAGGGTCTCGCCGAGGAAGCGCTCCAGGCGCGGGTCCTGGGTGTAGCCCACGTTGAAGCGGATCCAGGGCGAGGCCTGCAGCTGGGGCCGGAAGATGTGGCCCGGGGCCAGCATGATGTCCGCCGCCGCGGCCTGGGTGGCCAGCCGCGCCGCGTCCTCCAGACCCGGCGCCCGGGCCCAGACGAACATGCCGCCGGCCGGTTCGGCGTAGGCCTCCATGCCCACCCGTTCCAGCAGGCGCAGGGTCTTGTCCGCCGCTTCCCGCAGGCGGCCGTGGATGCGCTCCAGGTACTTGCGGTAGTGGCCGGCGGTGAGCATTTCGTAGACCAGCTGTTCCGCCACTTCCGAGGTGGAGACGCAACTGACGATCTTGACGTCGGTGAGGGCCGCCATCAGGTCCGGCCGGCCGGCGACGAAGCCCACCCGCAGGTTGGCCGAGAGGGTCTTGGAGAAACTGCCGACGTAGACCACCCGCTGCAACTGGTCCAGGGTGGACAGGCGGGTGGCGCCGCCGGGGTGGAAGTCGCCGTAGGTGTCGTCCTCCACCAGCAGGAAATCGTGCTTTTCCGCCAGCTGCAGGATGCGGAAGGCGTTGGCCGGCGAGAGATTGCAGGCGGTGGGATTCTGCAGCACCGAATGGGTGAAGAAGGCCCGGGGCCGGTGTTCCGCCAGCAGGGATTCCAGGGCCTGGGGATCGGGGCCGTCCTGGCCCCAGGGCACGCCCACCAGCTGCACCCCGTGCAGGCGCAGGTTGGCGAACAGGTTCCAGTAGCCCGGGTCGTCCACGAAGACGCAGTCGCCGGGCTTGAGCAGCAGGCGGATGAGCAGGTCCAGGCCCTGGGTGGCACCGTGGCTGAGCATGATCTGGCCGGGCTGGGCGGCGATGCCCAGGTCCGCCAGTTTGAGCCGCACCTGTTCCCGCAGGGGGGCGAAGCCCAGGGGTGTGCCGTAGCAGGTCAGCTTGACCTCGTCGCGCCGGGCCAGGGCCCGCAGCTGGCGCCGCACCCCTTCCTGGTCGTGCCATTCCGGCGGCAGCCAGCCGACGCCCACCTTGAGCCGGTTGGGCGAATCCTCCAGGCTCTGGTGCAGCACCCCGGCGTTGTCGAAGGCCCGGGCCACCTGGCCAGCCACCGGCTCCGCCGCGGCCTGGGGCAGGCTGCGGGCCTCGACATAGAAGCCGGAACCGCGGCGGGACTTGAGCAGGCCCTGGGCCACCAGCCGGTCGTAGGCCTCCACCACGGTGAAGCGGCTGACGCCGTGGTTGTCGGCGAAGTGGCGGATGGGCGGCAGGCGCATGCCGGGGCGCAGCAGCCTATCCTCGATGCGGGCGCGGACGCCGGCGACGATCTGGTCCACCAGGGGCTGGGGGGAATCGGGATTGAGGGAGAGGTTCAGCATCTGTTCGCTCCTGGGACGGGATTGGCCCGGTGTTTTCACCGGAACAGTGTCGCGGTCGGATGGGCTGATTGTATATTCCGATGGAAAAAAGTGTTCGCTATTGTCAGGTCTCCCATTGTCGTTTGGCCCAAGGAGCCCGCCATGGCCTGTCACGAGCACCTCCATCCCCGTCTACCCCTTCCCCTGCTGCTGGTGGGCTGTGCCCTGGCCATTGCCGCCGCCGCCCTGCTGCTGGGGGCCGGCATCGGGGCGGGCGGGGCCGGTACGGTGGAGACGATGCCGGGCATGAGCCGGGTGGAGTGGCGGGAGGCTGGCCTGCTCTACCTGGCGGACCAGCGCAACGGCCAGGTGCGGGTGTTCCGCCTGCGGGGCGACCTGCCGGTGCCGGTGGCCACCCTGGCGCCGGGCCCCCGGCGCAGCATCCGCGCCCTGGGCCTGGATGGGGCCGCGGAGCGCCTGTGGGTGCTGGATGTGGCCGGCCTCAGCCTCTACGATGCCCGCAGCCAAGTGCTGCTGGGCCACTGGCCGGCTCCCGCCGGGGTGGCCTTCCAGTCCCTGCTGGAGGGGACGTCGCCCTCCCGTCCCCTGGCCGTGCTGGCGGCGGACGGGGCCGAGTACCGCCTGGGCGCCGCCGACCTGATGGCCGGTGGCCGCCCTGCCTGGCAGGTGCGCCGGGCTAGCTAGGGGCGGCCTCGGCACCGCTCCAGCGCTGGGCCAGCATGCCGCCGGCCAGCAGCTGCAGCGGGTGGTAGATCATGATCGGCAGCAGGATGAGGCCGATGGCCGGATTGGCGCCGAAGATCAGGTGGGCCATGGGCACCCCCGAGGCCAGGGTCTTCTTCGAGCCGCAGAAGACGCTGGCGATGCGGTCTCCCCGGGGCATGCCGAGCAGCCGGGCGCCCCACTGGGTGAGGGCCAGCACGAGGAGGAAGAGCAGGGCGCAGCCGGCCACCGTCTGCAGCAGCAGCAGGGGGTTGTAGCGGGACCACACCCCTTCCTTCACCGTGTCGGCGAAGGAGGTGTAGACCAGCAGCAGGATGGTGATGCGGTCCACCTTCTGCAGCAGGCCCTTGTGCCGGCTGGCCCAATCCTTCAGCAGGGGGCGGCTGAACTGGCCCAGGACCAGGGGCAGCACCACCCACAGCAGCAGGTCCACGATCACCGGGCCGACGGCGAAATTGCCGCCGCTCTGGTGCAGCACCCAGGCCATCCACAGGGGCGTCAGCAGCACGCCGATGAGGCTGGAGAGGGTGGCGTTGAACACCGCCGCCGCCACATTGCCCCGGGCGGCGATGGTCAGGGCCACCGAGGAGGAGACGGTGGAAGGCAGGGCGCACAGGTAGAAGAAGCCGATCTGCAGCGGCGCCGCCATCCAGCCGGCGCTGCCCCACAGCAGGGCGACGCCCAGCAGGGGGAAGAGGAGGAAGGTGCTGCACTGGACCAGCAGGTGCACCCGCCAGCGCAGGGCGCCGTCCTTCATCGAGGCCAGGGACAGGGCCAGGCCATTGAGGTAGAAGACCAGGGCCACCCCCAGCTTGTTGAGCAGCTCCGGCTGCAGGAAGCCGCCCTTGGCGCCGGGCTCGGGCCAGAGGAAGGCCAGCAGCACCGCCCCCAGCATGCCCTTCATGAACCAGTCGAATTTGAATCCCATCGTGTTGTCTCCCTGGGGAAATGTCCGTGACGCCTTACCAGGCCGCCACGCAGCCGTCGCTGCGGGGGTCCTCGCCGCCCTCGATCCAGCCGTCCGGATGCAGCACCAGGGCGCCGGCGTGGCCCATGCGCTCGTCGAAGTCGCCGGCCATTTCCACCGGATGCCCCATGGCCCGCAGGCGTTCCACCAGGGCCGGGTCGTAGCGGGATTCCAGTTTCAGGGTGGTGCTCTGCTCGGCCCAGGTGCGGCCCAGCAGCCAGCGCGGCGCCGCCACGGCGGAACGCACGTTGTGGCCGCCCCAGACGTAGCGGGAGAAGACGGCGGCCTGGGTCTGGGGCTGGCCCTCGCCGCCCATGGTGCCGTAGACCAGCAGGCGGCCGTCGTCCAGCTGGGCCAGGGCCGGATTGAGGGTGTGGAAGGGCTTGCGGCCCGGGGCCAGGGTGCGCAGCCGGCCCGGGTGCAGGTCGAAGGAGCAGCCCCGGTTCTGCCACCAGATGCCGCTCTCGGGCAGCACCACGCCGCTGCCGAATTCGAAGTAGATGCTCTGGATCATGCTCACCGCCCGGCCGGCGCTGTCGATGGCGCCCATCCAGGTGGTATCGCCATCCGACATGGGGGCCGGCCAGGGGCTGGCCTGTTCCAGGGGAATGGCGGCGGCCAGGCGTTCCACCAATCCGTCTGCCAGCAACTCCCGGGGATCGATCTGCATCGAGCCCGGGTCGCCCACGTGGCGGTCCCGCTGCAGGAAGGCCTGCTTGGTGGCCTCCACCAGGGCGTGGATGCCCTCCGCGTTGTCCGGGTTCCAGCCCTCCCGGCGGATGCGGTCGTAGATGGCGAGGATGAGCAGGGAGGCCACGCCCTGGGTCGGTGGCGCCTGGTTGTACACGGTGCCGACGGAGAGCTTCACTGCCAGCGGGTCCTGCAGGGAGGCCCGGTGGGCGGCCAGGTCGGCGCCGCTGACGGGGCTGCCCACCCGGGCCAGGTCCCGGGCGATGACGCCGGCCAGGTCGCCCCGGTAGAAGTCCTCCGCCCCGGCCCGGCCGATCTGTTCCAGGGTCTCCGCCAGGCGGGGAAAACGGTGCTGCTGGCCGTACACCGGCAGTTGGCCGTCGTTGAGGAATGCGGCGGCAAAGCCCGGCTGCTGCCGCAGTTCCGCCAGCTTGGCCCGGGTGTTGTCCTGCTGGCTGCGGGTCACGGGGAAGCCGTGGCGGGCATAGTGGATGGCGCTTTCCAGCAGGCGGGAGAGGGGCAGGCGGCCGCCCCAGGCCGCCCGGCTGTGGGCGTGGGCGGCGGCCCAGCCGGAGACGGTGCCGGCCACCGTGTTGGCGGCCAGGGGGCCGCGCCAGGGAATGCTTTCTAGGTTGCCGTAGAGCTCCGGGGTGACCTGGGCGCCGGCGGCGCCGCAGGCGTCGATGGAGCGCACCGGCTGGCCGGGGGCGTGCAGCAGCCAGAAGCCGTCGCCGCCGATGCCGGTCATGTGGGGATAGACCACGGCCAGGGTGGCGGCCACGGCGATGGTGGCCTCGATGGCGTTGCCGCCTTCGCGCAGGATGTCGAGGCCGGCCTGGGCGGCCAGGGAATGGGAGGCGACGACGGCGCCGCGGGTTCCGAGTACGGGATTCATGGAATGGCCTTTCGCGATCAGGGCAGGGGGTCGGGC